>NZ_JAMPLI010000010.1:0-159869 GCF_039962475.1 Leptolyngbya sp. GB1-A1
ACAAACATCTCTACGAACTCCGAGCCAGAGATGCTGAAGAAGGGCACCCCTGCTTCTCCGGCGATCGCCTTTGCCAGCAGTGTTTTTCCGGTTCCGGGAGGACCAACGAGCAGTACCCCTTTCGGAATTTTTGCGCCGACGGCAGTGAAGCGTTCGGGTTTTTTGAGGAAGGTCACGACTTCCTGGAGTTCTTCTTTGGCTTCTTCGATGCCTGCTACGTCGTCAAACATAACGCCCGTTTTGGCTTCCATCATGAAGCGGGCTTTGGATTTGCCAAAGTTCATTGCCTGACCCGGACCACCAGGAACGTTGCTGGAGCGACGGAACAAAAAGAATAGTCCACCAATCAACAGCAGCGGGAAGATCAGGTTGCCCAGTAAACCCCAAACTGCACCATCGTTGCGGGGCGGATGGAAGTCAAAGCTAATGTCTTCTTGCCGCAGGCGGGTGATTAGCTCAGGCGTGTTGCCCGGTAGATCAACCCGGAGCCGCTGCATTCGACCGTCTAGATCGGGATCGAGCGCTTCAACGATCGCCGTTCTACCGCCCTCGTACAGGTCAACGCTGGTGACGCGCCCCTGATTCAGATAATCGAGGAAGCGTCCGTAGGTCATGCGAGTGCTTGCTGTGTTAGTCGCCGCACTCATGGGAGCGGTCGAAAATGCGCCCTGCCACAGAAAGAAGCCAATAATCAGGGCTGGCATTGTCCAGAGAAGGATGGCTCTCCAGGAAAGTTTCATAGTGGTGTGTTGCCTCTTATGGATGCAGCAGGTTCAGCAGCGACTGAATCAAAAGGATTTGCTATAGGAGTATGCGAATTCCACTTGTGGAGCGGATTCATCAGTTGGATTTAGTCGCTTGTAATTTCAGTGTAATTCTCCTCTGCTGTTCCGCGAAGGACAGGCGAAGCAGAGACGCTGCCGAAATTGCTGAGAACGAATCTTAACTAAATTTAACGTAATTACGAGATTTCGGGCAACTTCTCCTCTGGTCTTCTGCCCTGTCTTCCTGCTTCAGCTCTGCCGTTGATGCTTTGATGCCTGCGATCGATGAGCAGTCGCGAAACGGGTAGGATTCGTCAGAGTGAGGAAAAAATGAAAATACCTGGAACGGGTGTACTAATTTAAGGAATCGTGATAGAACAAACGTATCAAATTCGGTTGGAGCTGGTCTGTGGCAGATCTGGCAAATCTCCCATTAAATCTCCTATTGATAGCCCCCTTTATCAACAATTATGCAATGAGGCGATCGAACCCTATGGCAGGTAAATCTTCTCCCGCAAGTTCCCAATTGGTGTCCCCGTCTATTCTGAGCGTCGATTTAGGGCGCACCTCAACGAAAGCAAGTGTTGGACGGCATCCCGATCAGGTGATTTTAATTCCCGCGAATGTTGCCCATCTCACAGTTGAGCAGGTGCGGCGCGGTGGCTTTGAATCTCAGCCCAGCGATCCTTTGCTGGATGTTTGGCTAGAGTTTCAGGGACGGGGCTATGCGGTCGGCCAACTGGGCGCAGACTTTGGAGCGGATTTGGGCGTAGGGCGATCGAAGGTTGAGGATGCGCTGATTAAGGTGCTGGCTTGCGTCGGCTATTTTGGGCTGCGCGATCGAATCTCGGTGGTGCTAGGGCTACCTTACTACTCACAAGAGCAGTTCGATCGAGAAAAAGAGCATTTGACTAGCCTGCTGCGCGGTCCCCATGTGATGAGCTATCGCGGGGAACTGGTCGCGATCGACGTTGAGCAGGTCTGGGTGATGCCGGAAGGCTACGGCAGTCTGATTTGGTGCGAGGCAGACAAAAAGGCATCCGGTGCAGATTTTCCGAACCTTTCCGTTGCCGTGGTCGATATCGGGCATCAAACCACTGACTTCCTGACGATCGATCGCTTCCGGTTTGCCCGAGGCGCGTCTAAAAGCGAACCGTTTGCAATGAGCCAGTTTTATGAGCAGGTGGCGGCTCAGATTCAGGGCGCAGATAGCCAGTCGCTCTCGTTGATCGAGGCAGTGAACCGATCGGAAGGCGAACGCTTCTTCCGTCCGCGTGGCGCAACGACTCCCACGAATTTAGATGACATTCTGCCCAGTCTGCGGCGTAGCTTCGCCCGCGAGTTATCTGTTCGCTTTGTGGAATGGTTACCGGAGCGAGTAACAGATGTCATTGTGAGTGGCGGCGGCGGCGAATTTTTCTGGAACGAGCTGCGTCCCCTGTTAAAGGAAGCTCGACTGAAAGGACATCTGGCAAAGCCTTCCCGCAAAGCGAATGCGCTGGGTCAATTTCTTTATGGCGAGGCACAAGCCTTAATTTTGCTGAGCCAGGCAGCCGCGAAAGCCTGAACAAGCAGCCTGAACTGGTTCGCCTTTGCTGAATGTCCCTTCATGTACTGACAGCACGCCTCCTGCCTTGCCCAATATCCTTCACCGGAGATTGACCTATGCTCGATCGCCAGCAACTTTCAACAGGAACTCATTTCATCGGCAATCAAACTTCCTACTGCAATCGATCGGTATGGTTTGCTGTGACCGATGCCGACCAGCTTTTGCTGCAAACGATCGACCACCTTCTGGAGGCAGGAGACTACAGCAGTTTTAGCGAGCTGTGTAAACAGGCACTCCGGGCTTGGCTGCTGCCCGATGATCCGCAGGCAGATTCAACGCTGATTGTGCTTCAGCAGCAGATAGTAGCTTTGCAGCTTCAGGTGAATCAGCTTTCGCAGCAATTGTCTCAGGCTCCTGCCCCTGCCCCGGCTGAACCGATCGTTGTCCTCGAAGCGCAAGTTACCGCACTGATGGAGAGAGTGGCTCACCTGGAGCAGTGCGCTGCCGAGGGCGACCCGCTGGAACTGCCACAGGACTGTACAAAAATTGCGGTTCCCGGGATGCCAGTTCGTGAAGCCGATCCTTTGCTCAATCGCCTGGTTGCCCTGCTAGAGGATTTTTAAGCAGGATGAGAAGAACTTTACTTTTAGGGGTTGATTTCACTGATGCGAATGACGTAAGGCGAGTAGGTATTTTGAGCAAAGGAGCCAACCCAAACCTGATACGTGCCGGAGAGCCACTGTCCTGCAATCCCAGGATTTTTGCCGGAAGTGTCATCGTTGCACCAGGTTCCGCCCGGTCCACGAACCACGATCGTGGTGTCTTCGGTGCTTTGCACTTGCAGGCTGAGACGGCTAAAAAACTGAGTCAGGACGATCGTGTGATCCGGTTGGGCATCAACAAAGCCATTGCAGGGGCCCGTCGCCGTATTGGGTCGCCCAGTAATTTGATTGGCAGCCCGATCGCCACCGCTAATGCCGCGAAGGGTTGTGGGATCAGGCGTGAAATTGGGGCTGAGCGTGACGTTCTCAAAAATCGTCAAGGGTTGAGCGGGTGAAGTTTGGGCACTGGCAGCCGCAATGTCAAAAGTCATGTTAAAGACTCCGGGCAGCAGCCCAGCTAAAACAAATGCAAATCCTGTCGATCGACGAGTGATTTTCAACCCTGGCTGATTCATAGTGTGATTTAAAGAACTTCGTTCATGGAAAGTCTGGTGATGCAGGGAAAAACGTGCAAATTTTATTTCCCTAAGCTCAAGTGAACCAGGGAACATGACCAGAGGCAATCCTAAACTGTTCCTTAACCTGTGCTTTTCTTAACCTGTGCTTTTATTGACCAGACTCAGCGATCGCCACTGCCTGCTTAAGCCGGGGCAACGCCATTTGGTGCTGATGCAGCAGCAGCCAGGACTCGACCAGATCCGGTCCCTGAAGGTCACAGGTGAGAGCCGCCCGCAGAGATTTCATCAACAGTCCTTTTTTGATGTTCTGCGCTTTCACCACCGTTTGCACGATCGCCTGTGCCCCTTCTGCGGTTAAATCAGTGACGCTTTCCAATTCCGTGATTACGCCTTTGAGCGCGTCTCCCACGCCTGCCGAAACGAGTTGCGTTCGGGCGGCTTCGCTGTACTCTAGCTCCGGGTCAAACAGATAACGCGTCATGGGAACTGCGTCTTCGAGCCGTTCTAGACTGGCAGCAATCAGTGCGGTGAGCTGTTCTAGCCAGGGGCGATTAGCGATTCGCGCAACTCCGAAGGAACCGCCTTCTGCATTCACCGGGTAGCCTGCCTGCTGCCAATGGGGAATTAGCAAATCCGTTAGCCGATCGATCGGCATGGCGTGGATATACTGGCTGTTGATCCAGTTGAGCTTGTCCCAGTCAAACTTTGCGCCTGCTTTATTGACGCGATCGAAGCTGAACTGCTGTGCCGCTTCCTGCAGAGAAAACAGCTCAGACATTCCTTCTGGCGGCGACCAACCCAGCAGAGTCATGTAGTTGACGATCGCTTCTGCGGTGTAGCCCATGCGCTGAAAGTCAGAAATCGAAGTCACCCCGTCTCGTTTCGAGAGTTTTGCGCCTGCCTGATTCAGGATCAGCGGGCTGTGTCCAAACTGGGGCACGGTGGCTCCTAACGCTTCATACAGCAGGATTTGCTTGGGCGTGTTGCCAATGTGGTCTTCGCCGCGAATGACGTGGCTAATCTGCATATCAATATCGTCTACGACCACCACGAAGTTATAGAGCGGTTGTCCGACATCCTCTGCTGCTGCTGCCCGCGCAATCACCATATCGCCGCCCAGATCGCGCCCTTTCCAGGTGACGGTTCCGCGCACAAGGTCATTCCAGGTGATTTCACGATCGTCCTCGATCTTGAAGCGAATTACGGGCTTGCGTCCTTCTGCCACAAAAGCGGCTTCTTGTTCGGGGGTGAGGTTGCGGTGGCGATTGTCGTAGCGGGGGGCTTCGTTTCGCGCTTTTTGTGCCTCGCGCATCGCGTCCAGCTCTTCGGGGGTGTCGTAGGCGCGATAGGCTAAGCCTTTGTCGAGCAGTTCCTTCACTTTGGCGCGGTACAGATCGAGCCGCTTCGTCTGGTAAAACGGTCCTTCGTCCCAGGTCAGCCCCAGCCAGGTCAAGCCATCGAGAATATTTTGGGTATATTCGGGGCGCGATCGTTCCAGATCGGTGTCTTCCACCCGCAGAATGAACTGTCCCCCCTGATGGCGGGCAAACAGCCAGTTAAAGACCGCAGTACGGGCAGTACCAATGTGCAGATTTCCGGTGGGACTGGGAGCAATACGAACGCGAACAGACATAAAAATCCAACAGTGAAAGAACAGGCGGTAATTTTTCCCGCGCTTGGACATTCTTAGAATTCTAGCGAGTCTCGATCGCCTTCGATGCTGCAGATTCTAAATTTCCTTTGGGCTGAAGCAGTCAGGAGCTAGATAAAATCTCATTTTCGTAGGACTCGTAGGAATCTGGCAGAAATTGTTTGACAAACCTCCAGAGAGTCTGCATAATAGAAATCGCGCCAAATAAAGGCGAAGTTAAGGGACTGTAGTTCAATTGGTTAGAGCACCGCCCTGTCACGGCGGAAGTTGCGGGTTCGAGCCCCGTCAGTCCCGTAAAAGCTAAACAGAAAAGCTAGGTAAAGAAAGAGAGCTAAGCAAGCTCTTCTTGAATAGGAATTCTACTTATCGATCGCCCCCAGCGCTTTGAGCATGGTTTTTTGTGCCTGCTAAGCAAGCTGATTCAGGGCGATCGTTTCTGGCATTGCCGTTTATGGCATCGTCACCCAAGCCGTCAATTAGTCGATCGTTTCTGGTTCTTCCAGTAATATCGTCACCGCCCTCGCCACCATCAACAAGACCATTTCCGGCTCCGCCACTACAAATATCATCTCTACCCTATCCATGCAGTCGATCGGTTTCTCCCCGTCCATCATATTCATCATTCAATTGAATTCAATTGATCTCCTTCAAATTTATCTTTTTTCCTTTTGAATCACCTTAATAATTCTTTTGTTAGCCATTGTTCTATCTCCGTGCTTGTTTTTGTAAAGTGCGATCGCTGAAATGAGGGCAACAGCCTGCAACCCACGAGGCTCATAAGATGCTGAAAGTAAAATTCCGAGGGAAGGATGCGAGAAAATGTTTTGTCTCTGCATCCAAGATCCAGATTAAGCAATCGGTTCAGTTTTGCCAGTTCGAAAAAGCCAGAAAAAGGTAGAAAAAATTAGATGCTGAGGTTTGATTGATGTCTAATTGATGAAAATGGCGCACAGCAGGAATTTCAGCAGCGTCGGCTCGATCGCTACACCACTGGGTGGAACGTTTGAATCAAAAGGTGAATCAGAGAGCGAATTAGACAGTGAATCAGAAGGTGAATCAGACAGTGAATTCAGACAGTAAACCTCCTGCATGAATGCTCGCCCTCCCCCTAAAATTCTTCGCCCAGAATTAGAAGAGGAACTTTGAGATTGGCTTTCCGATTTAGGTAGGAGGTTTATTAAATCAGAGGGTGAATCAGCCAGTGAATTAGCCAGTGAATTTGAGGGGGAATCGGACAAAGGCACGGCTTTCAACCCTGAGCCGAATGGCGATCGGTTTGGGCACACGGCTGCAAAATGCCTTTTGCCCAATGGCTAACCGATGGTAGATCTAGGGTGATTGAAAGACCTGTTTGCAGGCGGGCTCTGGATTTCCTGCGTGCCTTGGCAAAAGTTGAGCGCGTCCTACCTGAACAACGGAAATAGTCCTAAGATGCCGGATACAATTCGTCCCAGCGGTCCCAGCGTGTCTTCGGTGGCATCGGAGAAGCTGGCAAGCCCCGATCGCCCGACGACGATTACATCTCCTCTTTGTAAAGGCGGATTACTGGCAGACTCGGCTCCCTGGCTCAAATCGATCTCCACTTCGCTTTGGCTGACCGTGCCATCCGGATTTAAGCGAACAAGCTTGACCTCACCGGTTCTGGCACGCCTGAGATTAAAGCCACCTGCTGCCATCAGTGCCTGATTCATGGGCGTATTGGGCGGCACTTCTACCATACCCGGTGTCATTACTTCACCCACCACGTAGACCGGAATCGACTCTGGCGAAAAACTTGCTGCCCCAAGCTGAACTGCCTCTGATGGATTCACTGCTGTTGCGGTGGGAATAAAAATTGAATCTCCAGCATGGAGTATGACATCTTTGCCCAGATCACCTGTCATTAACAAATCCCACAGGTTCACATTAATTGTTTGCCGGGAGCCATCTCGCTGAACCCGCTGCACTTGTACCTGACGTAAATCTGCTTTAGGGGTGATGCCACCTGCAATTTGAAGTGCTTCAGTCACGGTTGGGAATTGAGCAGCTTCTTCCCCGCTCGAAAGGTTATAGGTTCCGGGACGGTTGACCTGGCCTGCGATGCCTACGCGCATCGGGCGCATTTCAATCAGACTGACGGTAACGACTGGACGCTTAATATAAGTGCTGTACTGAGTCGCGATCGCATCTGCTGCCTGCCTCAGTGTCATTCCCCCCACCATCACGGTTCCTGCCACGGGTAGGCTCAGCGATCCGTCAGGCAATACGAGTGTTTCGCCGCTATATTCCTCTGCGCCAAACGTGATGATACTAATTTGATCGCCTGCCCCTAACATGTAAGCATCCAGGGAAGGAGTTTCAGTTCCCGTCTGGTTTGCCGAGCCCTGAACCGTTAAATTTGGTGCGGCTTGTGGTGCTTGCGGTGCTTGTTCCGCCTGTGTTTGCGCCTGTGCAACAGTCCCATTCCCCCAGAGGGCTGCAAGCGTTAATACGGTCATACTCATGATCCGACTTACAGGTTTCTTCATACTTGCTTCCTGTTGAGTTGAGGATGTGTCAAGGATTATTGTATTAAGGATTACTTAGGTCAGTCTCTTGTGCGATCGATTTTACAAACGCGAATAGTCTAACCTGCAATTAGGATCGATCGTCAATCTTTTCATCAGCGTGTTGTCAGCTCCTTGTTTGACTCGTTCTATACCGTCTACACCGAATCCCCCGCTGCTCATACTGAAGTGCATATTCAAGTAACCTCCAGGGAATTAGAGCGTTATTAAGATACAGTATTCGTAGATTTATTAGGTTGGGGAGTGACGTAGCTCACTGCTGGTTCCCTCGAAAATACCGCAGTATAAATGGAACTTCTGGTCTAGAGACTACCTAACTCCATTCCCAGGGTAACTCTCTAATTTGATCGAACTTGCAATACTTGGGGTTCCCTGCTCCGTCATCCTGGAGTTTTATCAAAATGACCCAGTACAAGTCGCTTTTCTCTCTTGCTGTGATTAAGCGTTGAACGCTGTTGCTGCTTTCCTCCGTATTGTTCAGGTATTTTCTAGGATTGCCTGCCCTATCCTTCAGGGATTCAAGTTTCTTGTCTAGTTCATGAGCGTACGAAACACCGAAAACCATCAGTAGGGGCTTATCGTTACCATGAATTTGCTAATTTTCAGATTTTTTGCAAAATGTATCAAGCTTGACTATTATATTGGGAAGAGTAAGCTACTCTTCGGTGGATTACGCAAGCCAGTCCGAGTAATGCTACTTAAAAGCTTGAGGTTAGGTTGTATCAATTCCTAACCTTTGACGCTCTGAATCCTCTAAATTGATTGTTCTCTGAATTCGGAGAAGTTCTTTAGAGGATCTGAGTCGTTAGTTCAAGCGATCGATTCTTTCAGGTTTATCTTCAGTTGTTCCCTATTGTGAGTTCGCCATTTAAGCAGTATAGTTTCCTTTCGCTAATGCAGTGAGGGCATATTGCGCGATGACGAAACAAATTCTGATGGGAAATGCTCAGCGGAAAGTGAATGAATTTAGTGAGCTTCACTCCGTTCATCCAGATGCTTCCCTTCAGATGGGTTGTAGCGAAGCTGAGGATTTTGGGATGAAAAGCTGTGTGATGGGAAAGCAAATGCTTTTAGATAACCGCTCTAATTGGGCGGCAACCCCGGAAGCTGCTCTGCTCAAAATCATTTAGTTCGAAAAAGGCGCAGAACAGGTTTTCAAAAGGTTTTGTGTATCACTGCCTTACGCCAATGTCGTACACTCAATCCACAATCCTGTCTGCCGCATGAGTGAGACTGTCTGCTGCGTGAGATAGTCATCGGGTTGACTCAACCTGATGGGCATATCCCGGCTATCTACAGCAAACTTTTCACTTTCCGTTAAAAATGGGTTGTCTATCTATTCGGTAGGGAAATGAAGGTACTTCTTGCATGTTCATCGGGTGGTCATTTTGCAACAATGCGTAGGCTAAAGCCTTTCTGGTCGCAGCACGATCGCGTTTGGGCAACGGATTTCAAAAAAGATACGCAGATTCTAGAACAATCCGAAGCGGTTCACTGGCTTCCTTACCAGCCGCCACGAGATGTCATTCGCATGATTGCCAATCTGCCTGCCACCTTCAGAATTTTATGGATCGAAAAGCCCGATGTAGTAATCTCGACTGGCGCAAGTGTTGCGGTTAATTTTGCTTTTGCTGCGTGGCTTTTAGGCATTCGTATCGTTTATGTCGAGAGCATTTCGAGATCACAAGAACTCAGTATCTCTGGAAGATTGGTGTATCCGATCGCAGACGAATTCTACGTTCAGTGGCCCGATCTGTGTCAGAAATATCCTAAAGCCGTGTTTAAAGGGTATGCTGCATGATTGTCGTGTCGTTTGGAACTATTCCATACCCATTCAACCGAGCATTGACCTGGGTAAAAACTTTGATTGAGAAAGGAACGATCGCAGAACCTGTCTTTATTCAATACGGGGTGAGTGACATTTCAACTCTGCTTGAATGTCCTCTGGTCACTGCTGATGCCATTCTTGATTCAAAAGAACTCATTCGTTTAATTGACAGAGCGCGGCTGGTGATCTCCCATGCAGGACAGGGTTCGACTCAGATGCTTGCATCGAGGGGTTGCTCTTTTATTTTGCTGCCTCGCTTAAAGAGCTACGGTGAGCACGTAGACGATCATCAGCTCAGTTTTGCTCAGGCAGTTGAGGCGTTTGGTGTGCGGCACTGTCTCTCGTTAGAGCAGCTAGAACAGGCAGTGCTGAATCCACCCTCGCGCTTTCGGCAGACCCTATTTACCGAACCCAGCCTGTCGCAACATTTGCTAGAAACCTATGGAGGTCAATCTTGATTTAAGAATGATTACTCGATCGTTTAAGGATTAGTCTATCTGGGGCGTACCTGCAAAGCCAGGCAGGCGGAACGCATTCAGTACTGTTAAGCACGAAGTTGGGAAGGTTAATTATGAACAATGCAATTGCAGTCGTGCGTCGATACTGGAAGCATCTACTGTTGTTAAATGGGCTTCTGATCGGTGCGACCGCTTTTAATGTAATGTACGCTTCTCGCACTTGGCAGGCGAATGCCCAGCTTATTCTCCCCGATACATCGACTAACTTGAATGCTAGTCTGGGCACGCTTGGGGAGTTACGAGAGCAAGGAGTTGCGTTTACCAATGAACTGAGTCCGCTGAAAGTGCAAGCTTCAATTATCACCAGCAATGATGTGATCAGTTCAGTTTGGGAATCTGACCCGGAACGGGAAGAATTCAGTAATCTGGAGAGCTACAGAAAGCTTTTTAAGGCGAAACCGATCGATCAAGCCACATCGATTCAGGTCGAAGTCACGGCATCGAAGCCTGAGCTCGCGCAAGAGCGAGTTGAGAAATTAATCAGCAGTTACCAAAAACGCTTAAATGAACTGCGCCAGGGGACTTCTGCTTCCCGTCAGCGGTTTAGTCAGGATCAGCTCACCCAGGCTGAACGGGAATTGGCAAAAGCCAGAAACGAATTAGCTGCCTTTCGGCAAGCGACTGGGCTGGTAGATAGCGAAGAGCAAGCTAAGAATCTGGATGCTAGCATCAATACGCTGGTGGCAATTCAGGCGCAAATTGCAGCTCAGGGCAAAGCAGCCCAAACTCGCACGAGCGCGCTTGCAAGCCGGCTTAATCTCTCCCCTGCTAAAGCGATCGATTCAATGCGCCTCGGGCAGGATAAGGAATATCAGAACCTGCGGACGGCGCTAACGGAGGTTGAAGCTGAGCTGGCAACTCGTCGGGGTGCCTTTACCGATAATGATCCCCAAGTTGTAGCGCTTCTGGGACAGCGGGATGAACTGAGGACAGCGATTAATCAGCGCGTTGCTGCCATTGTCCCCAATACAGTAGGCGTCGATGTGAGTTTGGGCGGAGACGCGTCTGGTGACGGGACGGTTGAACTCATCACTCAGCTGATTCAGGCAGAAAGCGAGGGTCAATCCTATCAGCAGCAGGCAAACCAGATTCAACAGCGAATTAACCAGCTCAAGGGCAATCTCAGTAGAATCGCAGGCCAACAGTCAAAGCTATCGGATCTTGAGCGTCGCTATGAAATTGCAGAGGGATTGTACAAGGGGCTTGTGGCACAGCTAGGGCAGACTCGTCTGACTGCGTTTGATTCCTATCCCAATGTGCAGGTGCTGGATAAGCCTGCGGTCAATCCAAAGCCCATCAGCCCCAAACTGTCGTTTATCCTTCTCGGCGGGTTGCTCAGCTCACTGTTGGGAAGTGCCGCCCTCGTGTCCTTTATGGAGTCACGGAATCCCTTCCTCAAGCCGAAGGATATTGAAAATAGCGAGCTTCCCGTTTTAGTTCGCATCCCGCAGATGAAGCAAACCGCCAAAGCCCTTGCTGAAACTGGGCTAACGGAGGTTGAAGTTCAGCGGCTTGCCTCAAAAATTAGCCTGATGCAGCTATCAAATCGGCGATTGATGGTCGGTAGTTCCATTAACGGAGAAGGAAAAACAACGGTTGCCCTAGTGCTGGCGATGGCACTGGTGGAATTGGGCTTTCGCGTTTTGGTGGTAGACGCCGATTTTCACAAAGCCGACTTGAGCGAACGTCTGGGCTATACCCTGTCTTCCGAAATGGGATGTCTTTCCAGCCCGGTTCCGGTTCGTTCTCGGTTAGACTTGCTGCCTGCCGCTAGGGGAACCCAGCAAAAAGCACTGGAGTTTGTGGCGCGGGGTCAGTTTGAACAGCACCTCAATGCAGTTCAGGCAAATGGAAACTACGACTATGTGATTGTGGACAGTGCGCCGATCGGTTTAACCAGCGAAACGACTTTGGTTGCAAAAGCGATTCAAAATGTGTTGATGATTGTGCGGCTGGAAGTGAGCGATCGTCAGATGGTTCAAGAGGCTTTAGAGCAACTGATTCGCCAAGAGTCACACGTCATTGGTTTGGCGGTGAATGGCGTTGAGCCGCGCGAAGCCTATCGTTACGAACTTAGCCGTTCTAGTACTTCCTCATGAATCGACATCCCAAAATTTCTGCGTCCCAATCCTTCTGGCAAAAGCCCGCTCAGGATCAGCAGAACGATTGCTTCGCAGTTCCCCAAGGGGGAAATCAGCTCTTTCACAATGGTTTGATTCGCTGGCAGGCTTTGACTGGAGCGGAGCGATTTGTGGGTCTTGCAATTGTTCTGGCTCCGGTCTGGTGGTTCATTAGCTGGAGCTACATGCCACTCTTCATGACGCTCGGGCTTTTTGCATACCACCTTGTTCGTCATAAGCAGTTGGGGTTAACTCGTCCCAGCCTTCCTGTGGTAGCCCTTCTGTTATTTACTGGCTATCTCATTGTTCTATACCGCTTGAGAGTGCCGGATGCAGGACCGACAGGAATCATCGGACTGCTGCAAATGTGGGGAACGGCGACAGCATTGCTCTGGTATGTCCAGAGCCAGAAAATTCGGATTCGGCTCACCGTTGTAGCATGGGCATTTTCGGTCGTCGTCCTTGAGGCGGTTCTTTACTGGTTGTTTGCTCGCTTTGTGCTTGGAGAACCCTTTTTTATTCCATCCCCAAACCTGATCGCAACATTTCTGGGGAATACAACGTTTCGATCGACACAGCTGGGTGCGGTTGGCAATTTTCTGAACCCCTATAATCCTTCGGTGAGGGGACCCGGCGGTTTAGTCCGCTACACCTTCTTCTTTCAGCATCCAACTATCTCCTCCCAGGTGTTTGCATTTGCGGTGCTGATTGCACTCGATCTCAAAAATCGGCTGTGGTCGAGTACGGTAATCGGGGCATCTGCTTTTTTGATTCTGGTTTGTCAGTCGCGCAATGTCTGGTTGGTGCTGCCGATCGTAGTTCTGGTTCACTGGCTGATCACAACCGGAAAAACGAGAGGACTTTCGGCTCTCATGGCAGCTCTGGCAGTCGTTAGTTTTGTGACGCTTTCGATTCCGCAGGTGACAGAAAAGCTTGCCGATCGAGTCACAACAACCGCAGAGGCAACGGGCAATCTCCGTAAGGATTCCACAGATGTTCGGAGAGATATCTATATCAAAACCTGGGCAAGCATTCTGACTGAGCCTCCCGTGATTGGTCATGCCGTCCCCGGTGAAGAGGTTGTTCCCGGCTACGAATTTGGTCGAGTTGGCACAGAGAGCTTCATCTTGGGGACGGTTTATCGGGCAGGCTTTCTTGGAACAGGGATGTTTCTAGTGTTTCTAATCTCTTTCCTGGCTTGGCTTTGGCGAACCCGTGACGATCGCCCGCTGTGCTGTTTTCTAATGCTGCTGCTGCTGGCTCTTTCTTCTGCCGTTACAGAGTTTTCGCCGCTAGAAGCGATCATCTTGATTCTGTGCGCCATTACTTACGTTCCGAAGCTGGCTCAGCCGAAACCGAAGTATCGCCCGAAGTATCGATATGTCTAAGCTTTTGATCCTGCCAGGATCCTGTGATGCGTTGAGCGGCACTTTAATCACGCTTTCAATGCTGCTTAAGGGAATTGAGCAATCGAGCCTGAATCCGGTAACAGTTCTAGTCCGGAAGGATTCTGTGATGCACCGCTATTTACAGGAAGCCGGACAGTCTAATTATCTCCATTTGATTTCTGCATCTAGTCAACAGCAATTTCTGCGTCGGGCACTCGATTGGGTCAATCATCAACCCCAGTCTTATCCTTTACTGCTGGATAACTGCGTTGAACGATCGCTTCTCCCAACCTTACTTCTATCTATCCCGTCACTCCGGTTGAGCCGTCGTCCGATCTATCACTTCTGTCATGATCTGGCACTTTCTAATAATTTGCTTGGAAATGTGCTGCGAAAAATGACTTTTGCTTGGCTTGCCCCTCAGGCAATTTGTAACTCAGGTTTTACAGCAAAGCATATTTCCAGAATCATGCCCAATATTCAGGGCATTTTGTATCAGCCTGTTGATTTCGATCGATTTAATTCTGCTCCGGTTTTGCCTCCTGCTTCGCTTAAGCCCATTCTAGAGTCGGGCGCAAAAATTATGCTCACGCCTTCTCGAATTAGTCAGGCAGGCATCATGAATGATAAAAATTTGCGAACTCTGATTCCTGTACTTGCCGAGCTAAAGACTAGAGGATTTCATTATCACAGCGTCATTATTGGAGAAGATCGATCGCCTGGGAAAATCAATACCCAATCCCTGTTCAATCGTGCTACTGATGCGGGAGTTGCTGATCGTCTGACGATTCTGCCTGCGGCGATCGAGATTGAAAATTACTATCGCCACGCCGATGTGGTCGTGACCCTTGCCCCCAGAGAGCCGTTTGGTCGGGTGATTGTCGAAGCGATTAGCTGCGGTGTGCCTGTCGTTGGAAGTTGTACAGGCGGAATTGGCGAAATTCTTCAGCAGTGCGCTGCTCTGTGGGCGGTTGATCCGGGAGATATTGGGGCGATCGTAGACCAAATTTTAGAAGTGACCTCCGGTTCTCAAGATGCCGTAAAAGTGCAAGCGCAAGCCTGGGTGCAAAAACGTTGTAGTATTTCGGAATATCAAAATCAATTATTGGAAATTGTCGGAATCAGGACTTAGAAATGTTTGCAAGAGCCTGCAACGAGATTGAAGATTGAATTCTAAAAAACTGGCTCTTCTCCAAGCTTCAAAGTTTCCCTGTTAGGAGGTTTAGAGGGTAATGTAGAACCTTTAATATCCCTCAAATAATCTCTAAGTTCTTATTCTTTTCCTATTCCTGCAATGAATTCAATGAAAGACGTTGGAATCTATAGAAAAGCATTTCCAAGAGTTTCTGAAACTTTTATTCAGGAGCAGTCGCTCAGCCTCACTCGCTATCACCCTACTTTTATTACCTGCCAGTTAGTCAAACCCATTCCTCAACCCTGCGTTGCTCTGAGCGAAATTGATTTTTGGAAGGTCAAGCAAGCGTTTCATATCCTCACGACTTCAGCCCGTTCCTTTAAAGCGATCGAACATCTGCGAAAGCTGGCTCTGATTCATGCTCATTTCGGACCTGATGGAATCTATGCAATGCGGATCGCAGAGCAGTTTAAGATCCCGCTGATTGTGACATTCCACGGTCATGACATTACTGTTTCTCGAAAAGCAATGCTCCGCTCTGGAAAAATTGCGTATTATCAGTTTCTTCGGCATGAAAATGAACTGAAGCAAAAAGCATCACTCTTCATTGCGGTTTCAGACTACATCCGCAAGAAACTGATCGAGTTTGGCTATCCCCCCGACAAGGTGATATTGCATTACATTGGCATCGATACCCAAAAGTTTTCTCCCTCTACAAACATAGGTGAAGAACGCTATATTTTGTGCGTGGGTAGACATACGCCAAAGAAAGGAATTGATACACTTTTACGGGCTTTTGCTCGCATTGCCCATCATCATCCTGATGTGTCTCTTGTCCAGGTTGGGACAGGAGAAATGAGCCATGATTTGCACACTCTGGCACAGCAGCTCGGCATCGAGCATCGAGTTCGGTTTTTGGGAGCACAGTCCTATGATGTTGTGCAAAATTTAATGCGAAATGCCACAATTTTTGCCCTACCCAGCCAAATGGCAGAAGACGGAAACAGCGAAGGATTACCCTTTGTGATTTTGGAGGCTTCTGCGTCAGGAATTCCGGTGGTTTCTACCTGGCATAGCGGCATTCCAGAAGCGGTTTTGAACGAACAAACAGGTTTTTTAGTTCCTGAGAAGAACGATGAGCTATTTGCCGAGAAGCTCAATGCATTGCTAGAACAGCCAGGGCAAGCTCTTGATTTAGGACGGCAGGGACGCAGCTTCGTTTGTGAACACTTTGACATTCGCAAGCAGTCGATAAAGCTGGAAGCCCTTTATGATAAAGCGATCGCCCGATGAATATGTCAAAAGTAAGTGCGGCTAAAGTCGTTGGTGGAAGTTTCTGGGTCACGGGTGGTTTTGTATTCATTCGTGCCTCCCAGCTTTTAACCCAAATCGTGCTTGCCCGCTTGCTATCCCCAGCAGAATTCGGTATTTGGGCGATGGTGTTGCTGGTAACCACCCTCTCGAATTTATTCAAAGATTGGGCGATCGCAGGCGTTTTGGTTTATAAGGGGCTGGACGATCGCAAGCTAGTGAATGCCGTGTATAGTCTGGGGGTAAACGTTTCGATCGGCATGGGCATTTTGCAGGCGGTTAGCGGGATTGCGCTAGCGCGTTTTTTTAATGTGCCTGTTCTTTTACCGCTGACGGTGTGTGTGTCGCTGGTCTTTCTGATCGGTGCAGGAGCAGGCTCTCACGCTGCCGTGATGCAGAGACAGATGCGATTCAAGGATTTAGCCCTGTGTGATGCAGCGGCTGCGTTTGCCCGATGTGCCGGCGCGTTAGCTTGTGCAGGATTAGGAGGCGGAGTCTGGGCGTTTGCGATCGGTGAACTGTCGATGGCAACGGTTGATTCTGTGATGAAACGTTGGTCAAGCCGTTATACATTTCAGTACCATCTTTTCCCTGATACAGCCGCGCTTTCAGAGGTCAAAAATTACATCAGCGGCATTATTGGATCTAACCTGGCGGTTTATACCAATACCAACAGCGATAATTTAGTGATCGGCAGATTGCTAGGAGCGGAAAAACTGGGCTATTACAACCTGGCTTATCAGCTCGCGATGCTGCCTGTCTTTGCGCTGACCCAAATTAATCGCGTTAATTTCTCCGTCTTAACCCAGAAAAATCATGCTGAGAAAAAGATATATGCGGGTCATGCGCTGCGGTTTTACGGCGTAATTTCTGCTCCGATTTATGGGGTTGCTTTTCTAGTTGCTCCTTGGCTACTGCCCATAACTTTTGGTGCCCAGTGGACAGAAGCAGCGAAGATTTTTCAGCTCATTTTGATCTTTGCTTATGCGCGCGGATTTATGTCAATTTTGGGAGCCGTTTTAGATTCCTTAAACAAGACAAGAACCAATGCCATGATTAACTGGGCACTGGTTTTAGTTTCTGTTCCTTCTTATCTTGCAGGTGCTTTGGTCGGCGGAATTGCGGGAGTTGCGATTGCCGTTGCCCTAGTCATGGGAATTTTGGCAACCCTCTGGTTTCTGCTAGTAATTTGCAGGTCGGCGAAGTATGAAATTCGCTTTTTGGCAAAGCCTATCCTGTTGCCAACCTTTATGATTTTGATCGCGATGGCGATTGTTCTCTCTATACCCATCATCAATCCCTGGCAAATCTATCTACAGCCCTTTGCTCTGATTGTTCTATATGCAGGTGGCTCTATTATCCTTTTTCCTAAAGAGATTGCTCAGATTATTTCACCTATTAAGGAGCTGTTGAAAACGAGAGGTGGCGAGAGCTAAAAACGCATAAGACTTTCAGAATTACTCAATTGTTGGGGCACTTTTTGAGGCAGTTTTTCAGGCACCGCAGATGAAAATATTACACATCGTTGGTCATATTCGAGAAGCGGGCAATGGCTTTGTCAATGCAGCAGTTGATTTGGCTTGTCTTCAGGCTAAATATGGGCATGAGGTGAGTGTTATCTCTAGCGGAGGCGAATATGAAGAACTGCTGGAAACTTATGGTGTTAAGCATTTTCTCCGCAAAGAAAAAGGCGGCAAATTGCTTCGTCATTTCAACGCGCTCAAGCTTTACTGGCACATTTTTAATCAATTTCAGCCAGATATTGTTCACGCCCACATTCCAAGGGAAGTTATACTCTCCCGTATCCTTCAGTTCAGGTTGCAATATGCGATCGTTTCTACAGTCCACAACGAGTTTCAGTGGAGAGCAATTTTTACGGGTTTAGCCGATCGCGTTATCGCGGTTAGCCAAGCAGTAGGTCAATCAATGATTCGTCGTGGAATTCCTGCGGAGAAAGTCAGAATCATTTTGAATGGAACGTTAGACAGCCCTCGTAAGCGATCGATTGAGGATTATCCCCCTAAGAAGCTACATCAACCTGCAATTTTAACAGTGGCAGGAATGCAGCAGCGCAAAGGAATTGCCGATTTGATTGATGCCTTTAAAATCATTGCTCCTAAGTTTCCTCAAGCTCACCTCTATTTGGTTGGAGATGGTCCCGATCGCCTTCAATTTGAACGTCAAGTTCAGCAAACAGCAGTGAGCGATCGGATTCACTTTGAGGGATTTCAGCCCCAGCCTGAGCAATACTACGCCTCCGCAGATATTTTTGTGCTGGCATCCCACCAAGAACCTTTTGGGCTGGTGTTAACAGAAGCGCGTAAGGCAGGCTGTGCAATTGTGGCAACTGATGTTGATGGAATTCCTGAAGCACTTGATCGTGGACAAGCCGGAGTTTTAGTGCCTCCCAAAAATAGCGGTGCGCTGGCAGAAGCATTAAAGCAGTTGCTTCAAGATCCTGAGCGATTGAACCTGTACAAACAGCGATCGAAAAAAAATCTTGAATGGTTCAGGGTCGATCGCGTTGTGGAGCAAACGCTGAAGGTTTATCACGAGCTTTATCCCAGTTCTTAAAGTGAATATGAATCAGAAATCTTTGAGCCAGGGCGTACTACCTAAAAAAGTCATTTCTCACTCTGTTGATCGGCTTTTTTGCCTCGATTTATTAAAAGCAGCAAGTATTCTATCGGTTGTCTCGTTTCACGCGATTTTTGTTCCTCGCTCAGCCTATCAAGACAGCCTATTTTTTCTCGATATTGCATCTGCTCCACTCCGATTCTGCGTTCCTATTTTATTTACAATTTCATTTCTATTGTTTGAAAGAGGAATTGAGCAGTCTGCTGATCAGTCCGACTGGCAAATCTTGAAGAAGAGAATTTCCCGTCTCGCCATTCCTACTCTATTTTGGTTCAGTCTGGCTGTCATTCTTAAACTCAGCACGGGTCGCAATTCATTTCCTGATCTTTTGCTGGCTGTTGCAAATGGAACGATTTTTCAGGGGGCTTACTATTTCCTGGTTCTGTTTCAGATGATGCCGCTGTTAATCCTATGCGGACGCCGGTTTAAATATCGGAAAGCAGTCGGATTTGTCATAGCTCTCCAGACTATTATTTTTTTGTTAATCTATTTCATTCTTGCTAAGGCAAATCAATTCTCGGCCCTTTTATCATCTCTGGAAGGGGTTGGTCGTCCTTTTTTGATTTACTGGCTTGTTTATGGCGTATTGGGGATTTATCTCTGGCAGCACTGGTCAAAATTAGTAGAGCGATCGCGCCGCATCCCGATTTCTGTAAAGCTTGCATTTCTAGGAGCTGGAGTTTTGCTGGTGATCGTTGAGCGATCGATATTCTTTACGATATCAAACGGTGATATTCCGCCTTTTGACTACAATTTGCTAATTTGTATTCTGATGGCTCCCATTATCTTTTTGTGTGCTGCATCGATTAAGCAGGAGCATCTGCCTGGACCTATGAGCAACTGCATTATGCTGGTGTCTCGCTATAGTTTGGGAATCTTTTGTATTAATGGAATTGCAAGTGAGATTTTTCTGTCTGTGGGTAGCCGTGTGGCAGGCGGCTTTACTTTTGACCTGGCAGAAATTTTGCTGATTAAACTTATCGGATGGATTGTTTTATTTTTGCTTTCTTTGAGGCTGTCAATTTTGCTCGATCGCATTGGTTTAGGCGCGATCGTCCGTTGAAAGTTTTCTGCGGTTCACGCTCTAAAAAGATGTTTGAAGAGTTTTGCGATGACTCACAAGAATTTGAAAGTTTTCCGTTCAGGGCAAATCCAGGGAGCAATGTAGTACCCCTGCGATTTTTCTAACAATCTCTAAAACGTTCAGTTCATCTTCTTTTAATCGATTGACTTCTAACCATGAAAAAGTTTCAGCACTTTCTTATTACCCGATTCAATGTAAAGGTCAATTTCAGCTCTTCTGCCGGGCTTGATCCAGAATGGCTGGCGCATCGGTTCGATTTATTCGATCGCTTTTGTTATCCCTCAGTTCGAGCGCAGTCTAATCAAAACTTTCAGTGGTTGGTGTACTTTGATGCGGATACCCCTGATTGTTTCAAAGCAAAGATTTCTGAATATTCAAAATGGCAAAATTTTATCCCTATTTTTCTGAGCGAACCGTTTACTGATGAAGTGAATCGATCGGTAATTCTCAGCTATCTTGATGGGCAAACTGATTTTTTAATCACAACTCGTTTGGATAATGACGATGCAATCTGCGACAAATTTATTGCAATTGTTCAGAGTCATTTTGCCCAACAGGAGATGCAGTTTATTAACTTGCCTAATGGCTATGTGTGGCAGGATGGAAAACTGTACTCTTTTGAATACTTGAGCAATCCTTTTATGAGCTTAATTGAGTGCATTCGCGATCGAACCGTGAGTGGATTTAAAACCGTTTTGTGTGGAAGTCATACTCAGGTTGCGAAAATCGGAACCCTAAAGCAAATCAAGACCGAGCCGAGCTGGCTTCAAGTGATTCACGACAAAAATGTTTCTAATCGCGTTCGGGGAATTCGACAGCCGTTAACGAAACTGAAAGGAAGATTTTCGATCGCAGAAAACATCGAATTCTACAGAGATGGCAGTATTTCCTACTCTGTAGACAAAGCGATGAGCCTGCTCAAATATCCTTTTAACGCGATCGCCACCCGCTTGCCGGACAATGTGAAAAGCGGCATCAGAAATTTGATCTTGCCTCGCGCTTTCTGAGCAGAAGTTCTGGCCTTAATTTGTGCCGAGCTGGGGTTTTTCGTTGTACTTAAGCCAGTGCAAATCGAGCGTTTTTAGCATTGTGACCAGATCATCGAACGTGGGCGGTTTGACCATATAAGCGTTTGCTCCTAAATCGTAGACGTGGTTGACATCAGTAAACTCCCGGGAAGACGTGAGAATTACAACGGGAATACGCCTAATCGTGGGCTGTTGGCGAAGCCACATGAGCACTTCTGCGCCCGATCGACGTGGCAGTTTTAGATCGAGCAAAATCAGTGCGGGAAACGGGTGAAGACTACGATCGGTATAGGGGGCGTGTCCTGACAGATACATCACTGCGCTATCGCCATCATTGACCACCTGAATAGACACTGTAATCTCGGCTTTGCGAAATGCGCGCTGAACGAGAAATACATCTTTGGGATTGTCTTCAACTAACAAGATTGTTTGATCTGCACTCACTCTTGTTTCTCCACGATACGATTTCTCTACGATATGATTTCTCCACCATTGCCTCGGTAGAACTTTCGGTTCGGTGTGTATTCGCTGCGTATTTGATGTGTATTCGCTGCATGGTAGATGTGTATCCGATATTTTTCAAATGATCATTCAATTTAAAACTTTCGGTACTTCTCAAATATCCCTTTAGCATTTGCTAAACCCATGATGGCTTACTTTATCGAAATGACTTCACTCAAATTTTAGTTAATTAGTGCATCCTGTTTAACGCATCCTGTATTGATTTGGAAAGATTATACTGATTCTTCAAGTATCCCATCAATGACGGTTGTGTTTCCAGCCCGAGTTACGATCATGGTGAGTAGCACTTTAATGTGCTGTCCATCCCCCCGTTGCAGGTCAAGCTCCTGCTTTTCGATCTCCGCGGTTGACGCTGACTGAATCAAGCTGGAGAAAAAGCTGAATCTCAGCAGCGATCGTGCCTGCTCGATCGACTCAACGCCCAGCAGCGTCAGAAAAGCCGGATTACACTCTAGCAATTCATGGGCTTCGCTCACCCGAAACACGCCAATTTTCAGCTTCTCTAGCAAGGCACGAAAGCGAATTTCAAGCAGTGCAGCCTGTTTTTTAGCAATCGCCCGTTCGATCCCAGCCCGCACCGATGACGGAACTCGCACATATCGATTTGGCTCTTTGAGAATGTAGTCATCGAGTCCCAGCTTCATCGCTTCGACAGCGATTTCTTCGGTTCCCGTATTAGTAAACATAATCACCGGACAATCGGGATATCGTTCCTTAATGGCTTCAAGAATTTCTAAACCCGTTGTCCATCGAAGCTGAAAATCAGTAACCACGGCATCGAAACCGCCCTGTCTGATGGCACGATTGAACTCACCAGAGCTAATAATTTCCTGTACATTTAACTGCTCGAATTCGCGCTGGAGTTCGCGCAGAACCAGGAGTCGATCGCTGCGGTTGTCATCAATGAGTAGCAGTTGAATGGGTTGGGTCATGAGTTCCTCGATCCGGGAGAACAGCTTTTGGCAGTGCAATCCAAAATCGGCTTCCTTGTCCAAGCGCAGACTCTACGCCCACTTTACCGTCCATGCGCTCCAGCCCTTTCCGCACAATGGCAAGTCCAATGCCCGTGCCGGGATAGCTTTCTGCGCCGTGCAGCCGCTCAAATACGTGGAAGATCCTTTCTTGATGCTCAGGAGCAATACCAATACCGTTGTCTTCAATGAACAATTTAACCCAGCGTTGATGCTCGTGCTGCTCCTCGCGAAAATAGGTGTGAATTTGCGGCACTGTTCCCGGTTCGACAAACTTCATCGCATTACTAAACAGATTTGCCATAACTTGAACCAGCGTCGATCGATGTGCCGCTACCGAGGGCAGTTCCTCCGGCAGGATGATTTCTGCTTGTTTTTCCTGGATTTCAACCGCCAACTGCTTTATCGCATCGTTGATTGCTTCTTTTAAGTTCACTTCCTGAAGGTTAATTTGACTTCGGCTAAGACGGCTGTAGGCAAGCAGGTCTGTGATTAAGCCGCTCATTTGAACCGCATCTTCGACGATCGATTCGATATAGCTTTTGGCAGTGTCGTCGAGCAGGTCGCCATAGTCTTCGATGAGGGCCTGAGCAAAGCCCTGCATGGTGCGGAGCGGTGCCCGCAGATCGTGTGATACCGAGTAAGTAAAGGCTTCGAGTTCTTGATTGGTGGCTTTGAGCTTAGCGGTGCGTTCTGCAACCCGCTGTTCGAGGTCGGCGGCGTAGTGTTGAAGCTGGTCGCGGAGTTGAGATTGCTGAATCGCGATCGCCAATTGGTTTGCGACTTCGCCCACAATTTCTAAATCTCCTGCTGAAAACGCATCTACTTCCCGGTGAATCAATACCACATCCCCCAAAAAGTGTCCATCTGCACGCAGGGCGACAGCAAGAAAGCTGTGATAGCCCTTTGCCAGCAATCGCTGAAGCAGGGGGGATTGTTGCGTTTGAATCAGGGTGGCTAAATTTTTGATGTAGCCGATCGCTTCTCGATTGACCAGAACCTCTGGCGTGGTGAAATCGAGGATGGGGCGAACGGTTCCGGCAGGGTTAGTATCAATCTCTCCGGCTAACACTTGAAGCTGACTTTGCGCCAAGTCAAACACTAGCACCGCCGCCTGATCTGCCGGGACAACTTGCACGAGCCGCGACAGCGCTGCTTCAGCAATCCTTGCGGGAGCATCAAGGCGCAAAATTGCCCGATCGATCGCTTGCAGGGCGGCGAGTCGCTGAGCTGATTTTTGCTGCTGTGCTTCGGCAAGTTTGCGATCGGTAATGTCACGCGAGATGCCAATAATCCCTGTAATATTTCCCTGAGCATCGATGTAGGGATCTTTGGTGCTGAGATAGGTGCGTATCTCGCCATTCTCTGGAATTTGTTCTTCAAAAATTTGCGATCGTCCTGTGGTCATCACCGTGCGATCGATGGCTTGGATCTGACTGAGTAAATCAGGCGGTAAAAATTCAGCATCATCTTTGCCCAGCATCCCTTCAACCGATTGACCCATAATTTGAGCCACTCTTTGATTAACAAGCTGGTATCGCCCCTGGCAATCTTTCATGAAAATCGCGTCAGTGGTTCCGTTAATCACAGATTGTAACAGGATGTAATTTTCCTGAACTTGCCGTTCAATGCGTTTGCGCTCTGTGACATCGATCGCGGTGCTAATCACTAATCGCCGTCCGTCTGCCAACCTCCCGACTGGAGAAGAGAAAAATTCCCAGATGCGCTCTTCTCCGGCGCGAGTCATCACCACAAATTCTCCTTCGGCAAGGCTTTTCTGGAAGTCATACAGTCGATCGATCTCAGCCTGAACCGTTTGGCGACGATCGCCGTAGGCGCGTTCTGTCCAGTCGGCGATCGTGGGAATGTCCGAAAGCTGATAGCCTGTGATCTGTTCCCACTGGTGATTGATCTGAAGCACTTCTCCGGTTTCGGAATGCAGCATAATCGGCAGCGGAGCTTCTAAAATGGCGCGGCGAAATCGTTCTTCGCTGTCCCGCAGTGCCTCTTCCGCCAGATCGCGATCGTCCAGACTTTGCTGAAGCGAATTCACAAGCTGAGTATAGGTTCGCGCAACTTTTCGGAGCTGCTGCCCGCTAAGGTATGCCAAGATTGCCCCGCTCGCGATTGCTAGCCCGATGCTGCTGGTGATCACAAAGCCCGTTCTTTGGCTTACCGTTTGAACGCGCTTGGCTCGGAGCTGTTCTTCTATGGCAATGAAGTTTGTGATCAGGCTTCGCATCCTGTCCATTTCCCCTTTGCGGCGCAGCAGGGTGGCTCGCAGGGTGACTCGATCGCTGTCCACCAGGGCAAGGACTTGCGGCACACCCCGCGTCCATTGAATTTGCTGCTGCTGTAGATCTTCGGCTTGCTGCACCTGCCTCGGATTGTCGCTCACCAGACGTTTCAACTGATTTGTGGCAGTCCCAATCTGGCTGCGGGCTTGCTCGTAGGGTTCTAAAAAGATTGGCTCTCTGGTGAGCAAATAGCCGCGATTGCCGGTCTCCATGTCGAGCAGCAGCTTTTGCACCCGATTGGCGTGGGAAATGACGCGATCGGTGTGATCGACCCATTGCAGGGCTGTCATCAGGTGCAGCGTTTGCCCGATGAAGATGCCCGATACCAGTAACAGCAGCACAATCGGAAGGACGAACGCCTTCGTTAGCCGTTGCTGAAGCTGTGTTTGAGCAAAGTGCTGCCTAGTGTGGTTCATTCAATCACCCTAACAAATGATCGATTTATGACCCATCAAACTGGCGGGCGAGTTTTCAAGAGCCTGGTAATCTCTATGATGAGCACCACTGGTTCGATCGGCTTTGCCAGATGGCATTGAAACCCTGCCTGAAGTGCCTGCTGCTGGTTAAATCCTGCCGCATCGGGATCAGACTGCTGCGATTGAAACTGACTTGTGCCTGTAGACAATTCCATCATTGGTGATACCCCCGCTGTGGCTTGAGAGTCGTTAGCATCCGAGATTGGGAACAAGTCAGGACAAGCTAAAACTCTTCTGAGAAATATTGCTTTAATAACCGACTCGCCGTAGCTTGGTTTGCCTCGATTTCTTCGGAGTTCTGCCCAATGCCCGTTCAGGCTGGGTCAGCTCAACCCGCAATGATTTGACTTGCCGCAGGACGATCGGAATTGGCTTGGCACGATCATTCTCCCACCGATTGATTGTAACTAAGGACACACCTAATTTAGCAGCAAACTGCTCCTGCGTTAATCTACACAAGTCGCGCTCAGGGGGAATCAGAATATCAATACTGGCAAAGTCCGTGTTGGCTGTATTCATACTGAATCATGTACTGAATCATGCCGATTGGCCGTTTAACTTTGTCGTTTTACCTTAACGGAAAAATACTCGCAAGATCCTCAGGGAAAATGCGTTAGGGAATGTACTCTCTATCGAAGAGTGTGAGAGCAGTTGGCACAACTGACTTTTGATAGATCTATCTACGAATGCTAGATTTATTTGCAAAGAACTGCTGGGAGAAATGCTTTGAGCCGCCTGCAGAGTGCCATATTTTCAAACCCTTATTTTCAAACCCTCCTTCAAGAACGGCTCAAGTAGGAACGGCTCAAGATGATCAATGAGACTTTAGCTCCTTTCCGATCGCTGCAATTCCCCAGGCGATCGACTCTGGCGGGTGAGAGAAGTTGAGGCGCATCGCGTTATAGCCTTTGCGATCGGGAAAGAAGGCGGTTGCGGGCGTGGTGAGGATGCCCTGTTCGCGCAGGGTGTGGCAGATTTGCTCTAACGGTAGCCGATCGGGGAGCTGTACCCACAGCAGCAGTCCTCCGATGGGCACAGTCCAGGTTACCTCTGCGGGAAAATGATCTTCCAGGGCTTGCAGCATTTGATTGCGGCTCTGAAGGTGATAGGTCTGCAAGTCGCGAAGCCGATGGCGATAGTGCCCCGATGCCAAATATTCGCTGACGATCGCCTGTGAAGGAGTGGGCGTGTGCAGATCGTTGATCAGCTTTTGCTCGATCAGGGGTTGCAAATGCTCGCCCGTCACCACCATATAGCCCACCCGCAAACTGCCCATCAGCGTTTTAGAAAAGGTGCTGACATAAATCACCCGATTTTGCTGATCGAGGGCTTTGATGGGCGGCGGCACGGGTTCAAACTGGAGTCCTTCATAGGCGTTGTCTTCTAGAATGAAGCAGTCATACTGCTGTGCCAGGGCGAGAAGCTGTTTGCGGTGGGCAAGCAACGTGGTGATGCCCGTAGGATTATGCAGCGTGCTGACGGTGTAGATTAATTTTGGACGATGGCTTTTTAAGTATTGTTCAAGCAGTTCCAGATTCATTCCAGCGGGGGTCATGGGAATGCCGATCGTCCTGGCTCGCAGGTTTTCCAAAATCGATAGTGCGCCGTGATAGCAGGGCGTTTCCACAATTACCCAATCTCCCGGCTGCACAAAGTAGCGCAGTGCCAGCGAAATTCCCTGCATTGAGCCAGTGGTGATCATCAGATTATCCGCAGAAACGATCAGACCGCGCTGCACCAGCAGTTGGGCAATTTGCTGCCGGAGGGTTTGCAATCCGCGTGGCGTGTCGTACTGATAAAGCGTATCGGCAATCTGACTCATGGCACGACGGGCAATCCGCTGCAAGTCTTCTAAGCCAAATGCCTGAGGAAAACCACTGCTAAAGTCCAGAATGCCTGGCTGTCGCTGTGCCTCAAAAGAAGTCATGTAAGACTTACAGAATGTTCCATATTGGGGTGGAGGAATGACTACCCTTTGAGCCGGGGCAAAGCTAGAAACTAGATTGAGCGGGATTTCAGGGCAGCAGTTAACAAAGTAGCCCGACCCCTGACGAGCGTGAATTAGCCCGTCTGCTTCTAAAACGCTGTACGCCTCGATCACGGTGAGCTTGTTGACTGCGGCTTCTTTCGCCAATTCGCGTACCGAGGGCAAACGATCGCCCGGTTGCAGTGCCCCGGAACTGATCAGACGACGAATGCGATCGCGAATCTGCAAATAAATTGGCTGCTCTGCCTGGCGATCGAGGGGAATTTGCATAGCGCAAGTGCATTCAACAATGCAAAGAATTGAACCTTATCGCTTTTATCGCTCATTCGCCTGGAAATGTCCTGGTACAGTTTCTTAAATTTTGAACAGAACAGTTTTAGAAATCTTGAACTGTACTAGCAAAAGCGATCGAATCTGTACCTTCTCCTCAAAGAAAAGTCAGCGCAAATTAGAACAATACTGATTCACGACTCATTCACCCCGATTCACTTTACTCATGACTGATTAACCTTATTCACCCCAATTCCCCTTTAAGGAGGCTGCGATGAATACGCCAGAGTATCGCTACTTGACCGATGAAGATCTTGCCCTGCTTCAAGCCAGAATTTCGCGCCAGTCTTCTATTTCGCTGCGGCGATCGCTGAGTTCGCTCTGGCAGGCTTTTTTGAACTGGGCTGCGGCTCGTCCTGAACCCCGGATCACAGAAAAGTTCGATCGCCAGGGATTGAGGATGGGCTGGCAGGTCTTTGACCCGGAAACTGGGAGAACTGCTTTCTTAGGTTCTGAACTGGAAGTTCGTCAATGGTTAGAAGAACGCTATCGATAATGGCGTGGTTTCCTTGTGGAAGGCCTGGAGTTTGCCAAGCCAGTTTTCAATGCCGATTCCCAGTGCTTTATTCACCGTGATCTTGAAATCCTGAGAACACTGTAGAGAATGGGCAGTTATCGATTTTGACAATCATGCGGTTATTGATTTCGAAAATCGTGCTCAATGCGATTTATACACCCTTGAAGATCATTCCTTAAAAGTTGGTGTATGAAATTGCCCCATTCAATCGCCGCGATAAACTGCCAAAAGTTAACTGAATTCAGATCATTCTCAAATTCATTCATAGACATCTTGTTGAAAGAGAACAGGCTCTCGCTGCACTGTGGCAGATCCAACTAAATTGACAATTGCCTGGATAAAGACTTCGGGTTCGATCGGCTTGGAAATGTGCTTCTGGAACCCGGCTTGGAGTGCCTGCTGCTGATCGAGTTTGCTGGCATAGGCAGTCAGCGCGATCGCCGGAATTTGTCCTCCCTGGTCTGGAGGTAAGGCTCTCACCTGCTGTATCAGCGAATAGCCATCGATGTCTGGCATTCCAATGTCACTGATGAGCAGGGCGGGCTGAAAGCGATCGACTCCGGTTAAAACTTCCAGAGCTTCGGCTGCTGACGCTGTAATCTGGACGATCGCTCCTGCCTGTTCCAGAATGGTGACGGCTAACTCTCGCATATCTGCTTCATCATCGACTACTAGGATTCGGAGTCCGGTGAGGGGTTGGAGGGGTAAGGAAGTCAGCGATCTGTTTGCATCCCATTGCCCCATCTCCCCGGCTCTGATTCGCTTCAGCAGCGGTAGCCTGACGGTAAATGTAGCTCCTGTGCCTTCTCCTTTACTCTCAGCCCGAACGGTTCCTCCATGCAGTTCGACCAGTTGACGCACGATCGCCAGCCCCAGCCCCAAGCCACCAAACCTACGGGTGGTCTTCCCATCCTCTTGCCGGAACGACTCAAAGACATAAGGTAAAAAGTCTAGCGCGATGCCTTTGCCCGTATCTCTGACTTGAAGCTGCGCCTCTGACCCAACCCGCTTTAATTGCACCTCGACCTGCCCGTCACTGGGAGTAAATTTGATGGCATTGGAAAGCAGATTTGACACAACTTGCTGTAAACGTCCGCTATCTCCCAGGACAGGGAGGAAGGATGAATCAAAGCCAGTTTTAATCTGAATATTTTTGGCTTCGGCTGCCAATCGCACGGTTTCTAACGCGGCTTCGATCGTCAGGACTAAATTAACAGGGGCTTTGTTTGAAGCGAGCTTGCCGCGCAGAATTTTAGAGATGTCTAGCAAATCATCAATGAGCTGCGTTTGCTGTTTTGCATTGCGCTCAATAATTGCTAATGCTTGCTGTGTTTTTTGAGCATCAAACCTGCCTGTTTGTAACAGCTTTGACCATCCCAGAATCGGATTCAGGGGCGATCGTAATTCATGGGATAGCACTGCCAGAAATTCATCCTTGATGTGATTGGCTTGCACTAAATCCTCGGTTTGCTGCTGGAGGGCTTGCTCTACCTGCTTCCGCTGGGTGATGTCGAGTAGCGAAACCAGCACATGATCATACGACTCTGAGGCAGGTGGAAACGTGATGCTAAACCAGACATGGAGCCGCTCACCCTGCAAAGTTTGCAGAACGGTTTCTGTGGCAAAAAAGGTTTCTTCGTTGGCGATCGCGAGTAGCTCTTCGGCAAAAGCGGCTTGCGTTTCCGGGACAAAGATTTGCTCTAAGGACGCAAGCAGTTCTCTCTTTTCTTGAGCGCCAAACATGGTTAGGGCAGCCTGGTTCACATCCTGAGGTTTGGTGAGCCGTGCCATTTGCTGAACAAATTCGGGATGATCCGCAAAATACTGACGAAAATCCTGAACTCCTGCTGCCTTGAGCTGGTCGATCGCAACCTTTGCTTCCGAAAAATCCTCTTCCCAAATTGCCACGCTCACCGATTCGAAGATATAGCGATAACGCTGTTCCTGTTCTACTAATTCTGATTGTGCCCGTTTGCGTTCTGCTTCGCCGTGCTTTGCTGGGGTAATATCCAGTGCTGTGCCAAAAAAGTCAACAGTTCGTCGGGCTGATCCTTCCCCTTCAAATCGAGCCTGCCCTCTAGCAGATATCCATCGCTCGGTGCCGTCATTCCACACCACCCGATACTCAATTTCATACATTCCCGATGAAGCGGGATCGAGTGCAGCCGCCACCGCTTCCGTAACCGATGTGCGATCGTCGGGATGAACGCGCTCCAGCACGGTCGAGAGCGGAATCATGACCATGTCATCTGGCTCCCCCCAAATTCGACGCATTCGTTGATCAATTTCAACCAGATTTGTCTCCAGATGCAGCCGCCATCCTCCTACCTGTGCTACCTGGGTTGCTATCCGAGTCCATGCTTCACTTTCTTGCAGAGCTTGTTCGGACTGCTTGCGATCGCTAATGTCGATCGAGACTCCCAAAATTTGGCAAGGCAAACCATCTGTAGTGCGGTTAAACACAACGCTTTGCGTATAAAACCAACGCCACTCGTCATTGGCATGATGTGCGCGATACTCAATGCCCAGCACCTCATTGTCGGCTGCTGTCTGGAACAATTCAAAATAGGTTAATACACGCTGCCGATCGTCAGGATGAATCAGGATTGCGATAACGTCTGTTCCCATTGCCTGAATCTGTTCAGAAGAGTATCCCAACAAATCAGCAATTTGGCGGTTTGTATAAATATTTCTCTGTTCCAGAATGTCATAGACAAACAGGACACCGGGCATCGCTTCGGCGATCTGCTGGCTGTAACGCTGGCTTTCCTTAAGTTGGGTTTCAATCTGTTTGCGAACCGTAATGTTTTCAAAGGCAAGTCCAAGGCAGCGATCGGGAAGGGCAAACGCTTTGAGCGCATAAAATCCGGTCGAGATACCGTCTTCACTGTAGGAAACTTCGCCAAGATCGATTGATCGTCCAGTCTGAATCACCTCCAGGTATTGCTGTACCAATGGGGTTTGCAGCAGCTTCGGAAAGCTTTCTGCCATCGTTTTGCCGATCAGCGGTTCAAAATTCAGCCCAACCGTTTGCGAAGCGGCAGGATTGGCAATGAGCAGTCGAAACGATTCGGGGTTATTGGGGTCTTCCAGTTGCCAGACGACAATCCCCACTTGAGTATTGCGAACGATATCCGCATAAAGCTGCAAACGCTGTGCGGATTCCTGCTGAATGTCTTCTGCCTGCTGTCGCTCTAGCTCTGCTGCAATTTGCACGGCAAACAGGGTCAGTAAGGATTCAACAAGCTGGACATTTTCTATCGGCTTGTTGTCCATTACGCCCAGTAAGCCTAACAGCGTGCCCTGTGAATTAAAGAATGGAATCGCGGCATAGCTTTCAATTCCCAATGAAACCAGAAAGCGATCGTCAGGAAACAACGCCTGAGCCTGACTGCCATAGCAGACAATTTTCCGTTGACGAATCACTTCGAGACAGGGCGTATTCTTGAGCGGATATTCCAGGTTGTCAGCAATTTTGCCTTCAGCATAAAAGGCGATCGTTTTGATCGTTTCCGGGCTGTCGTCCATCAGCAAAGTAATGCAGGCGTAATTCACCCCCAGAGCGGTGGCGAGATGCTGTACCAGCGCAGTAAAAAAAGCCTTGCCTGTTACTGCCGAAACGCCCTGCGTGACCTTTAGCAGAGCTGCATCAACCTGAGCCATTCTACGAGCCGCCAACCGTAGCTCCAGCTCATCCATTACTATTGCGGCTAAGTCAATCAGGGTTGCTTGCTGCTCATCGGTCAGACCCGGACGCGGTTTCGTATCTACCAGAGAAAGCGTGCCCAGATTCACTCTGTTTTCAGTTAGCAGCGGTGCACTTGCATAAAAGCGCACGCCTGGTTCACCCTGCACAAAAGGATTGCGACTAAAGCGATCGTCTTGCAGCGCATCAGGGATGATCAAAACATCGTCACCCAATAGCGCGAAGCTGCACAGAGAAACATCTCGCGGAATTTCCTGCTGATCAAACCCGTAACAGGACTTGAACCATGCCCTTGACTCATCCATCAGAGATACAAACACCATCGGCACATCAAATAGCCGCGCAGCCAGAGCCGTGATGCGATCGAATGCTGCTTCGGAAGGCGTATCGAGAATGTTGTAGTACCGCAGTGCCTCTAATCGTTCCGTTTCATCGACAGGTCGAGCAGCAGACTTAGGAATGGGCGGGGGCACGGCTTCTGCCATAGCAAATTACAAATAAAGTTACAAACTATCAGAAACGAAAATTCTCAATAAATTATGAGAAGGGGTTGCGTGTCCGTTTTTCCCATGTCCGTTTTCCCAAGTTGTTGTATTGGAGTGTTTTATTTAAGCAGCCATCGCTGGAGGAGCCACTTGAGAGGGCTAGTAAGAGTTTTCTGTCTACTACTTTTGAGTGGTCATGATCCAACGTCTATCATTCTAAAGGTTGGGCTTCGGTTTTGCTTGAGCGGTTTTGCTTGATCGATTCTGCTGAGTGAATTGCTGAATCAACGGCTGAGTCCATTGCTTGCTGAATCCAGTGCTGAATTCATTGAACTGTTGGCGATCTGATTGCTAGCGGTCGTTTGCGGTTGACCGTGCTGTTATCGCTGCGGATTGAGCACTCGCGCAGCAGGTCTTACCCCGGCAAGATGCGATCGGGTCCAATTCAGCAATGTCAGCCGTCTTTTTGTAGCGTTTCAAACAACCTTAAGCATGGCTTTACAGTTGTAAAGGTAAAGTATCCCAAGTACCTGCGATCGTCAAAAATAAGGCTGTTATTTCTTTATAGACCTATCCAGGGGAGGATTGACAAATCAATCAATCTAGTGTTTATAGGGCGAATTACTGATAAACACTATGAAGATTACTTGAAATCCTTGCGCCACAAAAGTTTTGTTGTAATTATTAAGAAGTGCAAAGATGCAAGATATCTGAGGCTTATGGTGCCGAACGTGATTCGTTCTGGAGTGACCTCATCTACCCACACAATTCAGAACCACAGAGTAAAAGATTCTATCTAGGATTGGGGCATGGGTCGTCTAACGGCTGCACAGCTCCAATCAAGACTCCGCGTTTCGCTCAGTCTGCGGTGCAGTGATCAGGGATGCAGTTGAGGTGCTTGTCCACTCAATAATTTCTCCCTCCGCCTCGGTGAACTGTGAGTCTCGCCCGCTTAACGAATGAATACTTCCTTGTCCATTAGTCCGATCGATAAGTCTTTGAACGTCAACAACACAAACAGCATCAATGAGCTGAAACAAGCAGTTCAGGTGTTTATCCAAACACAGTTTACAGGCTGCTTAGAGATAACGGTCAAGGGTCAACAAAGCTTCCAGGCAAACCTGTTCTTCAGATCAGGTCGTCTATTCGCAGGAAGCAGTAGCCTCCATCCAGTTCGTCGGTGGTGTCGCCAAGTGGCTCAATACTGTCCCCACCTCACGGCATCTTCTTCACAGCAATCTCCTCAATTTCAGTATTGGAGTCAGAATGGCTTAATTGAGTTCACAAAACAAGGCAGGATAACCCATGAGCAGCTGGCTGCAGTGGTTGAAGGCAACCTGATTGAGATTTTGTTTGATATTACTCAAACCGCTGCCCAAACGAATGCAGAAATGCAGCTCACCTGCAAACCGCTCACAGAAAATCTACTGCCTCCCTACTTGGTTTTTCCTTCAATCAGTCGCATTCATCAGCAAGCGCAGCAAATTTGGCAAGTTTGGCAAGAGTCTAACCTGAGCCCGTGGTCTCCCAATTTAGCCCCGGTAATTTGGGACGCTGAGGAACTCCGGCAGCAAATGTCATTCCTGGCGTATCACAATCTCACATTATTGGCAGACGGCGATCGCACTCTGAGAGACATTGCAATTCAGCTAAAACAGCCCCTCGTGCCGCTAACCCGCTCCCTGTTGCCCTACCTTCAGAGCAGAATTGTTGGTCTAGACCAGGTTGGGGATTGGGATCGCGATCGAATGTCTTTGTCGAATCGTCGCACAACTCCACCAAGCACAACTCCGCCCAGCGTAACTCCGCCCAGCATAACTCCGCCAACGGCTGTTGCTGCTCAGGCGCGATCAACGCCGCTAATTGTCTATATCGAAGATAGCCGCTTTGACAGTGTTGCCATGAGTCAAATTGTGGCTCAAGCAGGCTACCGATTTATTAATGTGCGAAACCCGATCGAGGCATTGCCCATTTTGCTGGAGCAGAAGCCAAGTCTCATCTTTCTAGATTTGCTGATGCCCGTGACCAATGGCTATGAAGTCTGCACCCAAATTCGACGAATCTCAGCCTTTAAAGACACGCCGATCATTATCGTGACGAGCAAAGATGGAATCGTCGATCGCGTTCGGGCAAAGCTGGCAGGGTCTTCAGAGTTCATTACTAAACCGATCGAGCGAGACAAAGTATTGAGTGTTTTAGAAAATTATCTAAAAAGTTGCTGAACGTCTCTCAATCGACAGTAGATTGAATAGTGTCTGCTGGCATGACATTTGCAAACAAACGGTGAACAAAGTAGGAGTGTATTAAAGATACAGCCTTGGTGTGAAATCTATACGGACTTTTATGTTTTACTCAGGAAGTAACGCGCTTTACCAAAGCGATGATTGAAGAGGTGATCGAAGAGGATATTTGAACAATTGCGATGATGCCTTGAACGATGCTGCTCCCAGGTCAATGTTGGGAAAAAGCCAACTACGATTACTTTTCAGGGTTGCTTTTCAGTGCTACTTTCAAAATTTTACAGCGTTGACCGATTTAGGGAGCTGCAAAAACTGAAAGGCTAGCAAAATGAATTTGTGTCTATACAGTAGTCAGTATTAGAGAATTTAGGGGACAAGGTCGCACCTTTGATAGTCCTCAAACATTCTCCAAGAATTAAAAGGAATGCTCCAAGCCAATTCCAATGAATTTAGGATTAGATCGAATGCCAAAAGTTCTCCTGGTTGAAGATAGTTTGACCGATGCTGAGATATTAATTTCCTACCTTCAACAAATCGGCATTGCTGTTGTCAAAGTCACGAACGGCGAAGAAGCTCGTACAACGCTCAAGTTACACAAACTTGATCTGGTGGTTTTAGATGTGATGCTGCCAGGACAAAGCGGATTTGAACTTTGCCATGAATTTAAAACCAACGTCGCGACAGGACATATTCCAGTCGTTCTATGCTCAACGAAGCAAACCGATGTGGATAAACTTTGGGGATGCTTATTAGGTGCGGATGCCTATCTACCCAAACCAATTAATAAACACAAATTGCTAGACACGATCGCAGAACTCATCCGGTTAAAAGGGCTGAATAACTAGATGGAAAAATCATTGCACCTGGAGCTAACCGCAAGCAGCCTTGATACATTGCTGCTGGACCCGCTCCCGCCCGAAGTTCGCCAACGATTACTGCGCTTTGTCCTGAGCGATCGGGACGAAGTTCTCCTTCCTTTAGAGCAAGTGACCGAAGTGCTTCACATCGATCCGGTCGATATTTTACCCATTCCCGAAATGCCGGGTTATGTGTTGGGAATTGGCAACTGGAGAGGGGAAATGCTATGGCTGATCGATCTGAATCATTTCATTGGGTTTCCTGGTTCCCCGTTCCACGCGCAGGCTTGCTCTTATTTCACGGTTCTTGTGGTTCAAATCAACCATGCCTTTGTTGGAATTCGAGTATTACAGGTTAAGGATATTGAATTACATAATTTGCAGCAGCTTCAGCCCGTAGTTGCTGGCTTATTTTCTCCCAATTTGCTGCCGCTTGTTTTGGGAGTTCTGCCCGAAAGCTGTGATGCGGTCTTAAATCTTCAAGCGATCGTTCAATACCCTTTATGGAACAGATACCCGAAAAAAGGCGTTTGAAATTTTTGAATCCCAATGCCTCGCCCCTGATGCGATTCGCCCGGCAAATCGTGGCGAGTTCCGATCAGGACTTTTCAGCAATTCAGAATAGCGATACCACGACTGCGGAGGATACGACGATGCGAGCCTTTGAAAGATCTCATGAAAAATACCAGCAGGACTATAGTTCCAGAATGCAGCCCACGACGAGCGTCGAAACAAAGGTGGATGAATTTGCGATCCCCGGTGGTAACAGTCTACGGAATGAAATAAAAACGGTTGATCTGAACCAAGCCTTTACCATCGTCAAACAGATGCAGCAGGCAGACAACCTGAATACGCTGCTGGCAACAACTGTCAAAGAAATTCATCAATATCTGCAAGTCGATCGGGCGATCGTCTATCAGTTTCAAAGCGAGAATCAGGGCATTGTGCTGGCAGAATCGCTTACCGGAGGTTATACCCCCACCCTGGAGGAAACGCTGCCCGCGATCGCTTTTGGGGCGGCAATGTCGCAAGATCCCCAGCCCTTTATGACCGTGGATCTGACTTCAAGGGCATCGCTCACCCCCCACCAAGTGCAATTGCTCGATCGATTTCAGGTGCAGGCGAGCTTAAGCTTACCGATCTGGCTCGAAGATGAACTGTGGGGACTGCTCGTGGTGCAGCAGTGCAATCGGGTGCGACAGTGGCAGGATATGGAAATTCTAGTGCTGCGTCAAATCGCGACGGAACTGCAACTGCAAATGCAGCCGATCGAATATCGCGATCGACGGCAGCAAAAGGCAAGAATGGAACCCGTTCTGGCTCAGATAATAGAATCAACGAACTCTTCTTCAGATACCTATACTGCCCTGGCGAATCTCTGTGAACAGTTGCGACGGTTTTATAAAGCGGATCGGGTTGTGGTGTATCGCTTCTACCCGGAATGGCAGGGGGAATTCGTTGCCGAATCAGTTGGGGCGGGCTGGCTCTCGCTGGTGGATGCTCAGGCAGATGATCCTAGCCTGACCTCGTCTGAAATCGTCAGCCACGATCGCTGTGTGAGCAAGCGAAACGGTGCGCCCGCGTTTAATGATGATCGAGACAAAATCCTGGAAGATACGCAGGGCGGCAGTTACACTAGACGGCAGCAGGTGAAGCGGGTGAATGACATCTACAGTGCTGGCTTTTCGAGCTGCTATATTAACACCCTGGAAAAGTATCAAGCGAAAGCTTACATTATCGCGCCTGTGTTTGAGCGAGATAGCCTGTGGGGTTTAATTGCGGTCTATCAGTGTACGGCTCCGCGAGTTTGGACGGATTCTGAAGTGATGCTACTTTCGTTGTTGAGCGATCGGCTCAGTACCGTTTTGCGGCAGCTCGAATCTATTGGTCGAGTTCAGGAAAAGTCAGCACAGCTTGAAAGCCAATCTCAGCGGTTAGCCCAGATAGTCGAACGGGGCGTTTCCTACAGCAAGTTGACGTACAAGCTTGGTTCTGCTCTGCTTCAGGAGAATTTCTCGATCGATCACATCCTGCAATTCGTTGTTAAAGAAGTGCGACAACAGTTGGGCAACCATCGTGTTGCGCTCTATCGCTTCAATGAAGACTGGAGCGGTGAATTTATTATCGAAGATGCCGATCGTAACTGTTATTCGATCGTGGGAGCACATCTCAAAGTATTTGGCGAAGATAGTCTGCAAACGAGCCAGGGAGGACGCTATCGTCGCAGGGAAACGCTTTGCGTTGATGATATTTCGGTGAATGAGTCGTCAGATTTTCCGGTGACGCTTTTACAGGAATGGGGCGCGAGTGCCTATCTGGCTGCGCCGATCGTCAAAGAAGAACAGCTTTGGGGATTGATTGTTGCATTTCAGAACGACGGTCCGCGTCACTGGGAACAGATTGATATCAACTTGCTGGCTCAGGTCGGAGTGCAGGTCGGGCTGGCCTTGCAGCTTGCAGAATCCTTCGAGCAGCTTCGAGGACAATCGATGCGAATGGCTCAATCGGCGGAGCAGGGTCGCTTTATTCTTTCAGTTGTGGATCGGATTCGTCGATCGCTCGATTTGCAGCAGGTTTTCAAAACCACCGCACGAGAAATTCGCAATTTTCTGGAGGTCGATCGCGTTGCGATTTTCAAGTTCCATGCGGATTCCCATTACACCACCGGAGAAACGATCGCTGAAGACGTGCGCCCCGGCTACACCTCTGCTTTAGCAGTTCAGGTGGTTGATCACTGCTTTAATGAACGCTATGCCGAGGAATACCGAAAGGGACGAGTCTGGGCAACTGCCGATATTTATCAGGCAAACCTGCAAGCGTGCTACATCGAAGTCTTGGGCCAATTTCAGGTCAGAGCAAATCTGGTGATTCCGCTGTTAAAAGGTGAGGAACTCTGGGGCTTGTTCTGTATTCACCAGTGCAGCGGAGCCAGAGAATGGCAGGAAACTGAGATTGAATTTGCCAAGCAGATTGCGGCTCAACTCAACGTGGCGATTCAGCAGGGCGAATATGTGGAGCGATTGCAGGCTCAGTCCGCACAGCTTGCAGAAGTTGCCGATCGAGAGAAAGTTGCCAAAGAGCAGCTCCAGCAAGAGGTCATTCAGCTTCTCTCTGCCGTTCGTCCTGCGCTGGATGGCGATCTCACCGTTCGCGCCCCAGTGACCGACGACGAGGTTGGCACCATCGCTGCCGCCTATAACAATACTCTGGGCAGTCTACGGCAGATTGTCATGCAGATGCAGACCGCAGCGAATCAGGTCGCTCAGACTTCTCAAGATAGCGAATCTTCGATCGCCAGCCTCACGGCTCAGGCACAGGAGCAGTTTCAGGCGTTAACGCAGGCGCTCCAACGAGTTCAGCAGATGGTCAGCTCGACGCAAGCCGTAGAAACCAACGCGCAACAGGTCGAAGCTGCCGTTCAACAGGCAAACCAGATTGTGATCACCGGGGATGCCGCAATGGATCGTACCGTCGATGAAATGGAAGGCATCCGTGAAACCGTTGCCGAAACAAACGATCGGCTTCAGCGATTGAGCGAATCGTCCCGCAAGATTTCCAGAGTGGTGAGCTTAATTAGTAACTTCACAACGCAGACTCAACTCCTGGCACTGAATGCTGCGATCGAGGCAACTCGCGCCGGAGAATATGGACGGGGTTTTGCAGTCGTTGCGGATGAAGTCCGATCGCTAGCTCGCCAGTCCGCCAATGCTGCAACTGAGATCGAACAGCTTGTCCAGGAAATTCAGGCGGGAACCGCAGAAGTGTCTACCGCGATGGAGACGGGCATTAAACGGGTGGTCTCAGGAACGGAAGTGGTGAATGATGCGCGTGAAAATCTGAATGCGATCGTGGATGCGACGAGCCAAATTAGCTATCTGGTTGCGGGAATTACTCAGGCAACGCAAGAGCAAACGCACCAGTGCCAGTCGGTGACACAAACAATGACAGAAGTCGCAGCGATCGCCAATAAAACCTCAGGTGATGCGGTGGAAATTGCAACCTCCTTTAAGCATCTGCTGACTATGGCGCAAGATCTGCAGTCGAAGAGTGAACAGTTCAAGGTGGATTGATGCGATCGCTCCTCAGGAGTTGAGTAAAGTTTTGGGGGAATTTGAGGAGTCTTAGAGATCCTACAGTGCCCCCTATATTCCTCAACTCTAGAGGACTTTGAGAACACAAGGATCGCCTTTTCTCAGGAGTCTTTGTTGTCTTTGTCAGATGTGTTAGCGCAGTGTAACGCGTTATCGTCAGGGCTTCTGGAAATTGATGCGTTACGGTTTTGCCCAACCTACTCTACGGTTAATTACGCCTACCTACTTAGCACAGCAACTAGCACAGCAATTAGCACAGCAATTATTAGTAAAAGCGATCAGTTATTAGCAAAATAATGACTACAGATTCAGAGATTCGCGAGAGAACTTATCAATATTTTCTTCAAGAAGCACCAGAATTGCTTCAAGCATTAGAACAGGGATTGCTCAGCTTCAAAGAAGAACATGGTATCAATCAAGTCAATAACTTGATGCGAGTGACGCATACGCTAAAAGGGGCAGCAACCAGCGTAGGACTGGAAACGATCGCCACTGTTGCTCACTCTCTAGAAGATATTTTTAGAGCCTTGTGTAATCCTCAGGCCCCGATTGATTCTGAAACCGAAGCGTTGCTTTTTGAAGGCGTGGAGTGTCTGCGTTTGCCGCTCGTGGCAGAACTTACCGGAGGCGCGGTTGACCATTCCGAGATTCTCGATCGAGCCGCTACGATTTTTGCTCAGTTGCAGGAGCAGCTCGGCGATTGTTTTGATCAAACGGTTTCCTTGCCTACCTCGGCCGAACTGGGTTTCGATGTCACACAATCGATTTTTGAAGTCGGCGTGGCTCAGCGATTAGATCAGATGACAGCCGCCTTGTCCAATGCCCAGCCCGACGAATTAGTGGCAATGCTCCAAACTCAGGCAGAGGTGTTTCAGGGTTTGGCAGAGTCGCTCAACCTTCGGGGATTTGGCGCAATTGCTCAGGCAACGTTGCTGGCACTCAACCATTACCCTGAGCAGGCGACAACGATCGCAGCCCTCGCATTGGATGATTTTCGAGCCGGGCAAAGTGCAGTGCTTGAAGGCGATCGAAGTCAGGGCGGGTTCCCTTCAGAGGCGTTGCAGCAACTGGCAGGCCAGAATGTTGATGAGGCAATCTTCGGTGTCGCGGAAATTTCGGCTCCTGAATTAGAGCTACCGAATCAGTCGGATTTAGCGGATTTATCAGATTTATCAAATGCATTAGATTTATCAGATCTATCAGATGCATTAGATCTATCAGACCCGTCTAATTCGCAGGAGCCAGACCCGTCTTCAGATGCCTCAGAAGGCTCTCTGATTGAGAATATTTGGGGTCAATTGACCGACCTCGAGAGTCTCAATTCTGAAGAGGAGACAGAGCAACTCGCTGCAATCACCGTTGTGCCTCCGGCCGAGAACAATTCAACTTATCAAATTGATGTATCCCCGATCGCCAGCGATACTTCGGCGATGCCTTTCCCGAAGGAGCCGGGCAATCCGCCTGTCCATGTTCGGGTGAACGTTAAACACCTTGATGAATTAACTTATTTAGCAGGTGAGCTATTAACCAATCACAGTCGCCAATCCCTTCAGATCGAACAGCTTCAGGGGGCTGCCCAGGCATTAATCAGCCGAATCCGGCAGCATCAACAACGCCTCAACCCGCTCCGAAGCCCGTCGATCTGGCAAACGAGCGGATTAGAACGCAAGCCGCGAAAATCAAAAAAACGTTCATCGCGAAATGGCGCAGCTCATCAACAAGCGACCGATCGTATCAATCGAAAGGATAGGATTCAAGATTCTCCAGGCTCTAACCCGATTAATTCACAGCTCATTCAGTCTTTGCTGGATGACATCGTTCAGCTTACTGAAGTTGCAGATGCGATCGATTTATTCACCCGGACATCCAGCCAGACTTTAGAAAATCAGCGATCGCTATTAACCAGCACGCGCCGCGCTCTGATTGAAGCTCGAATGCTGCCGCTGGGCGAAATTCTCAATCGCCTGCCGCCGATCGTGCAGCAGCTTGAAACCCTTCACAATAAACAGGTAACGCTGGAATTCAATGGCACTGAAGTGCTGGTCGATAAGGTGGTGGCTGAGAAGCTATACAACCCATTGTTGCATCTGGTTCGGAATGCGTTTGATCATGGCATCGAACCGCAATTGCTCCGGCAGCAGCAGGGTAAAGTTGGCTATGGCACGATTAGAATCTCTGCGCGGAATCAGGGCAAATACCTGATGATTGAAGTCCAGGATGATGGAAAAGGGTTGGACTTTGACCAGATTCTGAAACGGGCGATCGAGCGTCAAATCATTTCAGCAGACGCGGCAATGAGCGTTAAACCGTCCCAGTTGATTGATCTTTTGTTTGAGCCGGGGTTTTCCACTGCCGATCGCGTCAGTGATTTGTCGGGGCGCGGCGTTGGGCTAGATGTTGTACGAGATCAGATTCAAGCCCTGGGCGGCTCTGTCACGGTTGAATCGCAAAGGGGAGAAAGCACCTGTTTTGTACTGCAAATTCCGCTCAATTTGACTGTTGCTCCCCTGCTGGTTTTTGAAGCTGATGCGAAACGATATGCGCTGCTTGATGACGCGATCGAACAAATTGTGATTCCTCAAGCTGCTCAGGTTCTAATGCGAAACGATCGCAGAATTTTGCAGTGGGGCAAAGGGAACGATACAAAATTAGTTCCACTTTACAAGCTAAAAGATCTTCTGAACTATGATGCTTTAATTCCTGACTTGACTCAGTTTCAAATTCAAAATTTGCCTGTTCAAGAAGGAATTAGACCTGTGATTCTGATTCGCTTTCGAGATACGCTATTAGGTCTAGAGGTGGATCAGTTGATTGGCGAACAAGAATTAGTCATTCGTCCTTTTGGAAGTTTGCTGAAATCTCCTGACTACATTCACGGCGTTAGCGTTTTACCCGATCGGCGCTTAGCTCTGGTCATTGATGGTGCATTATTAATGCAAAAAGCACTTGAGAGCCCGGTGGATTCCAGTATCGATCGCCCTTGGAACAATCAAGTGAGCCAAATGTCTCAGGACGATGCCGCAATCGCTCTGCTTCAGCCCCAGGCTCAAGCTGCTTTACCAGGCTTGCCCAATTTTGTGATTCCGGCTAATCCCAGTCGCAAGATTTTGGTGGTGGAAGATTCCATCACAACCCGTCAGGCGATCGTCTTGATGCTGCAAAAAGCGGGTTATCAGGTCTATCAGGCGCAGAATGGATACGAAGCGTTAACACAGCTCGAAAAACAGAAAATTGAGCTTGTGCTGTGCGATCTAGAAATGCCGGGAATGAATGGCTTTGAGTTTTTGAGACGGGTTCAGCAACAGCCAAACCTTGCCAATATTCCTATTCTGATGCTGACCTCACGTAATGATCAAAGCTACCGTTTGGTGGCTTCACAGCTAGGGGCAGCCGCGTATATGACAAAGCCTTACATGGAACATAAGCTGCTAGAAATGGTTGAGAACTTGCTTGAGAGAACTATCTTGAGAAAACCGTCTTAAGAAAATCATCCTGAGCAAGCAATGATGAGGTGATTTTTAATCAACCATTCGACGAGCAAAGAAGAAATGATACAGCGCGAGCAAGAAGAACGAACGTTTGTTGTATTTGCGATCGTAGGATATCACTTAGCTCTGCCGATCGAAATTGTATTACAGGTTGTGAACTGCCCGGCAATTGCTCAAGATGAGCTGAGCAAAATTGGATTGCTACGGATCGGGCAACATCTCATTCGGGTCGTTAATCTAGATCGGTGGCCAGACATCGATTCGGTTGAGTCGTCCCGGAAAAGCCAGAACTTTTTGATTGTCATTGCTGGCATTGAAAAGAAATTGTATGGAATTCTGGTGCATGAGCCGCCAAATTTGATGAAGCTTCCGCTCAATAAAGTTCAATGCCTGCCCCCAATGGAGCGTCAATTTCCTTTGTTGAATCTGGTAAGCCATGTCATTATGCGGGATCAGGCTGAAAGTCCAACAGCCGTCTTTTTGTTGGACAGAGATAAGTTTTAAAGAATATTGGGGTGATGCGCTACCCCTTTAGCCCTTGAGCCAGACGATCGATCCCGACTGCAATTGTTTCTGCATCCAGGTCTCCATAGCCCAAGATAAATTCACCTCGATCGCCGGAATCGAGATAGTGAAATTGAGCAGGCATGATTCCTACACCGGCTTTCGCAGCCCGTTCGATCACTTCTGCATCACTCCAGGGCGAATCGAGCTTGACCATAATATGAATTCCCGCCTTTTCACCAAAAACGATCGCCCGATCGCCAAAATGGGTTTTCAAAGCTTGTACAAGCGTTTGGCGAAGCTGGTCATAGTGCGATCGCATTTTGCGAATGTGGCTCTCCAGATGTCCCGCTTTGATAAATTCGGTTAAAACTTGCTGTTCGAGTGTGGGAAGCTGACGATTGCTTAGCCATTTTGCCTGGGTGAACAAAGACACCAGCGATCGAGGAACCACAAGATAACCGATTCGCAACGCAGGAAATAGAACTTTGGAGAACGTGCCGATATAAATAACAGAATGATTTTGATCTAATCCCTGTAATGCGGGAATTGGTCGATCGCCATAGCGGTACTCACTATCGTAGTCATCTTCGAGAATTAAACAGCGATGCTTTTGTGCCCAGCTCAATAGTTCCAGGCGGCGGGAAAGCGACAGAATTGATCCGGTGGGAAACTGATGCGACGGCGTGACATAGACTAATCGTAAAGTATCTAATCGCAAAGTATCCGAATTCAAACTGGCAAGTTTTTCGACCCTTAAGCCTGACTCATCGACCGGGACCGGAAAGAGGGTGGCTCCGTGACTGAGAAAAACGCGACGCGCACTCAAATACCCCGGATCTTCGATCGCAATTCCATCCCCGGCATTAATCAGCAATCGCATGATCAAATCGAGAGCCTGCTGCGTGCCGTTGGTGAGGATGATTTGTTGAGGGTCACACTGCACCGCTCTTGCCCGCGACAAATACCCGGCGATCGCCTGCCGCAATGCCTGCTCGCCCTGAAAATCAGTGGTGTAGTCTAACCAGCGATCGTTTGACAAACAGTAGCGCGACAACAATTTGCGCCAGAGCGCGATCGGAAAATGCTGAAGTGCGGGTTGCCCATAGCGGAAGCTGATCGGCAAATTTGAACTAGGCTGCGGTAAAAAAGAAGTTTGGCTCAGGCGAGTGCCGTAGTGAGACAGCGCAACGGATTGGGTAGGAGAAACGGGTTCTATTTCGATCGGCGCAGACTGCATCAGATCATCAGGAAGCTGAGCGCAAACATAGGTTCCAGAACCCCCGATCGTTTCCAGATAGCCCTCGCTGAGCAATCGATCGTAGCTCTGCGTGACGGTGGTGCGCGAAATGTGCAGAGACTGAGCCAGCGATCGAGTAGAGGGAACCTTTTGGCGGGGCAGCAATCGTCCGGTGAGAATCGATCGCCGCAGTTCCTCATAAAGCTGCTGATGGAGCGGCAGGGCAGCGTTGCTATCGAGGGTAATGGCTAAGTCCATCTCCGGTTTCGCTCCTTTGTGTTCAAAGTGGACTGGTAGAAAAGCATACAATTGGCTATTGTGAAAGTCCACTCAGGCGGGCTAGGCTCAGAATACCAGGATGTTAAGCGATGCCACTCAATGCAACACCAGATGCAACAGTGCTTCCAGATTCGGGCAGCCGTTCCCGCAGAAGATGCCTTAATTGCCCATCACTTTTATCAGATGTGGTTAGACAACCAGATTGCTGAAGAATCGATCGCACCTGACTGGTTAGAAATTACCCTCGAATTTATCCAGCAGGCTCGTCATACCTTGGGATATCAGGCGTTTGTGGCAGAGTTCGAAGGACGAGTGGTTGGTTCTGCCGGAGGTCAGCGCTTTGCCGGACTTTATCCTAATGTGATTAAAACTTGCGATCGATGTGATGGATACATCTGGGGCGTTTACGTGGAGTCTGCCCATCGAGGTCGCGGAATTGCAACCCAACTTACCCAGCAGCTAATGGCTTATCTGAAGACGATCGGCTGCACCCATGCCGTCCTCAATGCTTCTCCATCGGGCAAGCCGGTTTACGCTCGCCTGGGGTTTGTGGAGGGTAATTTGATGCGGCTTGATTTACAGCAGCAAAATGTCAATCTGCATTAATTCAGACCAAAAGAGACTAAAAGTTGAGACCAAAAGGGACTAAAAGAAACTAAAAGTTGAGAACAAATGCGATGACTTCAATCAATACCGGAATGAATCCAGAGACAAACGATAGGGATACAGGATCGAACTCATTGGAGATCACTCAGCGCACCCAAATCAAGCGACTCCCGCAGCGCGGCAACTACGATCGCCCTTTGATTCACCAAATCCTGGATGAAGGCTTAATTTGCCAGGTTGGATTTGTCGTGGAGGGTCAGCCCTTTGTCATTCCCACGGCTTACGGTAGAGTAGACGATCGCCTCTATCTTCACGGATCGCCTGCTAGCCGAATGCTGCGGACGCTGAAGCAGGGCGTTGAGATGTGCGTAACGGTGACGCTGCTCGATGGACTGGTACTGGCGCGATCGGCGTTTCACCATTCCATGAATTACCGTTCGGTGGTGGTCTTTGGGCGAGCAGAAGTTGTTGAAGATGCCGCCGAGAAAATAGCAGCATTGAAAGCCTTTACAGAACACGTCATGCCGGGTCGCTGGTCGGAGTTGCGTCCTGCTACACAACAGGAAATCGCCGGAACGCTGGTGCTCTCGCTGCCGTTGAACGAAGCCTCTGCCAAGGTGAGAACGGGACCGCCCAAAGACGATGAAGCCGATTATGAATTGCCGATCTGGGCAGGAGAATTGCCTTTACGCCTGACTCCCCTGGCTCCCGTTGCCGATCCTCAGCTCTCGGTCAATGTGGATGTGCCGTCTTCGGTGCAGCAGTACAGCAGGAGTCCGCTGGAGACGGCGGAATGAGCGCGAAATTCAGGTATTTGCTGGGTGACTTGTCCAAAAGATTTCAGCCTGAAACGATCGGTTTAGCCTACGGATTTTTAGGAGTACTTACGTTTAGTCTGACGCTTCCGGCAACCCGCATGGCAGTCGTTGGACTTGATCCAATCATCGTTGGGTTAGGACGAGCGATCGTTGCAGCGATTCTGGCAGCCGGGCTGCTGAAAGTGACTCGGCAACCGCGACCTGCTCAGCGTCATCTTACAAGCCTGGTTGTGATTGCGGCTGGCGTAGTGGTGGGGTTTCCGCTGCTTTCTGCCTGGGCAATGCGATCGCTTCCTGCGTCTCACGGAGCAATTATCCTGGGCATTTTGCCGTTGGCGACTGCTGGGGCGGGTGTACTGAGAACGGGCGATCGTCCCTCTGCGCTGTTCTGGCTCTGGAGCAGTCTAGGAAGTGCAGTGGTTGTGCTGTTTGCGGTGTTAGCAGGCGGGGGACACGTTCAACTTGGAGATTTTGCACTGCTGGGGGCAGTTGCATCGGCGGCGATCGGGTATGCCGAGGGCGGACGCTTATCGCGTGAGCTAGGCGGCTGGCAGACGATTTGCTGGGCGTTAGTTTTGTCTGCGCCGTTTCTGGCTGTGCCCGTTGCGTTGACCGTTGCTGAGCGAGGACTGCACGCCTCCTTTGAATCGTGGTTAGGCTTTGGTTATGTCAGCGTGTTCAGTATGTTTCTGGGCTTTTTTGCCTGGAACCACGGGCTGGCGATCGGCGGCGTGGCGCGAGTTAGTCAAGTTCAGCTTTTGCAGCCTTTCTTGACGCTTTTTGCCTCTGCCCTGCTGCTGCACGAACCGATTACCTTCTTCACGATTGGGACGGCGTTTATCGTAGTTGTCCTGGTGGGTTTGGGAAGAAAAGCTCCGATCGATCGACTATAGCCCGTCATTCTCTTAAGACAAACCTTAGACAAACCCTGAAAGCAAACCCTTAAGGCAACTCTTAAGGCAAATTCACCATCTCGCGGATATCGCCCCGTACCCCGCCCACACCCTGATAAAACTGGCGATCCTGTGCTTGTACTATCATTGGCAGCCCGTATTTGGGAGCCATCACAATCACACCTGAGCGCTCGATCGAGCGGCGGGGCACAAACTGAAGACGGTATCGCTGGAGCAGCATCGCCAGAATGATCTTGATCTCCATCATGGCAAAGCCTGCGCCAATACAAATCCGAGGACCCGCACTAAAGGGATTGTATTCGTATGCGGTTGGGGTAATCGTTGTCCAGCGATCGGGGTTAAAAGAGGCAGGGTCAGGATAAAGGTCGGGCATTTGGTGCGTCTGGTAAATGCTGACCAGCACCTCGGTTCCTTCGGGCAGGGCATAACCGCCTAGTTCAGTTGGCTTAGCAGTGACGCGACCATTCCAGGGAACGGGGGGCAAGATTCGCATACTTTCTTTAATCACTCGCTCCAGCAAGGGCAACTGCTGCAACTGCTCTAGCGACGGCGCACTTCCGTGCAGAACGGAGTCTAGCTCATCGACCAAATCTCCTAAAATCTGCGGATGCTGTGAGAGCAGGAATAAAGTCCAGGTTAGGGCGTTGGCACTGGTTTCATGCCCTGCTACAAATATCACCCCAACGTGCCCCAGCAGTTCTGCTTCGCTCAGGCGAGAGCCGCTTTCCTCATCCCGTACCTGAATCAGCATCGATAGCACATCGGGTTCATCGCCACCCCGCTGCTGTTTGGCTTTGATTAACGCGCCCATTTTCGCTTCGTATTGAGCCACCCGGTTTAAGTATTGCCACCACGGTGAACCGGGCACATCCAAGGGAAAGAGCTGCGGTAGCAGACTCCCCTGCAAATGCAATGCATCGTAGATGATTTGCCCTGCGCCACGATCGGTTCCAATATCTTCTTCAAACAAAGATTTGGTTGCAATGCGAAGGGTGAGCTGTCGCATCCAGTCAGCAATCTCATGAACCTGCCCTGGCTGCATGCGGTTCAGCTCGTTCTCTGTAATGGTGATCATGTCGCTGGCATAGGTTTCGAGCCGCTGACGATGAAAGGCAGGCATCATCAATTTGCGCTGTTGCAGGTGGTGGTCTTCATTGACCCCAAAGAGTCCGGCAAGAAAATGCTGAAGTGGCTTGGTGCGCTCTGAGGTGTTTCGGAAGCGGTATAGTGGTCCGGTCAGCGGATACTTGTAATAAACGTCGTGCTGAGTTGCCACCTGACGCACCAGATCAGGACCATAAGCGAAGACCGTTCCGGGACAGTGAGTACGGGGGGAGTAGATGCGGGTTCCTCCATTCCGGGACAGGGCAACAAGCGTGCCATAGTCGCGAAAAAGCTGGCGGCTATAACCGATCGAATCTCTGGCAAACCGGAGGCTGTTGAACGTAGAACCCAGGAGGGGCAATGGACGCGGACCTGGGATGTTAAAGCTGGGACGTTCTCCGATCGCAGGTGTCATGGGTTCCTCCCCAGATGGCTACCGTGGGTAACTTCATCCGCATCTTATCTCGATCGCCAGGGTTGCAATCAGAGCTGTGATTGAGTGTTACAGAATGCTTGAATTGTAGTTCTGCGCTTTTGGGAAGGACTTGCTGCACCATCAGCCGCATCAATCAACGGGTGGAAATGGCTGATTCCGAGGGCGATGTAAATCGCTGCCAACGCTTGCTAAAGGAATGCGCTAAAATTTGACCGAAAATCGACGGCTGCAACAGTACGCTCGAGGGTTTGAGCAAATGCAGCACTTCCAGGAAGGTGTGATGAATGCTAGCGCGATCGACGATCAGTTCTAGTAGCTGATCCCAGTACCAGTTTGTGAACCGGGTGGCAGCGTTTATTGGTTTGCCCTGAGTGCTGTGATAGCGGTAGTCAATGCTGATTGCAGCCGTCCATGCCTCTTGATGCGCCTTGGCAAGCTGTTTTTGCAGCGCGTGAGTTTGCTGGTCGAGCTTGTCGATCGCCTGGTGCCGAAGAAACTGATCCAGTGTCATGGCTTCAAGGGCAGCAACGGTCATGGCTTGCCCATAGGTAGGATTCAGCAAGCAAGCCGCATGTCCGACGACAACTAAACGGGCAGGCAGCGGGGACTGCTCATAGTAATGCTGGCGATTTTCGTTGCCGTAATAGGCATAAGGTGGCGTTAGTGGGGTTGCTCGCTCGATCGCCTCTGCCAAAACAGGCGAGGGCAAACTGCGGGCAAACGCTAAAAATCCTGCATCATCAGTCGGAGGATAATCGCGATCGCCGCCGACTAAACTCACAATCCAGCGACACTGGTGGGGATTGTCGCGATCGCCTTCAATTGGAAAGATGGCTCCGCCTCGAATTTGCTGAGGGGGGGCAGTGGGCATAAACACCATTTTCCAATTCACATCCCAATCGGGCGGGGGCTGATAAATCCGAGCTACATAACCCACAAAGGCATTAATCTCGGTTTCGGGCGGTGCTTCATACCCTAGTTTCCGTAACCACTGCGGCGTATGAGAAGCCTTACCGCTGGCATCCACAACCAGATCCGCGTACAAATTCTGATTGGATTCAGAGTTGGATTCAAAATTGAGTTCAGATTTGGATTCAGGATTAGATTCAGGATTAGATTCAGGATTGAATTTTTTATGTTGATGCAGCGATACCCCCAGAATTTTTTGGCGTTTCGGGTCAGTTAACAGTTCAGTTACGCTGGCTCCTGTTAGAAACTGCACCTGGGAAAAAGCGGCTAATCGGCGGCGAATGCTCCAGTCCAGCAAGTCCCGGCTAAAGGCAAGCAGTGCCAGCTCCGAGTCACGCTGGGCTGCCCAGCCGTTCGGTGTGAGGAAGGCAACGTCTTTTATGCTGTCTAGCTCGATCGCACCCTTGTCGAGCAGTTCTGATTTCAGTCCGGGAAAGAGCTGTTCCAGGATTTGTTGCCCTCGCAGCATCAGTGTGTGGGGAAAGCGAGAGTGGGGCACTCCCTTGCGGGGGGCAGGCTCATCTGGATAAATATCGCGCTCGATGACGGTAACGCGATCGAAATGATTTGCCAGAACCCGACTCATGAGCAGCCCTGACAGACTGCCCCCAATCACGACTGCATGACTGTTGTGTTGCATTATGGCATCCTCCAAAGCACTCAAGCAGCCCGACTGCCTGATATTCTCCAATCTTAATCGCGATGTTAATCGAGCAACATTCCCCTTCAGGGTAACAGGCAGGACACGCGGCTACGATCGCCCTCCTTTCTTGCCTTTATCCTTGCTTTGTCCTCACCTTATCCTTGCCTTTGAAGCGCGCTGTAGCTCCACTGCATCCGTAAACAACACGACTGCGAGTAAACAACATAACTGCGAGCAAACAACACGGCTGCGAAAGGAATTCCTATCGCATGTCTAAAAGCATTCGCTGAAGCATTGAGCGGGGTATTGGTATTTCAGCCCTTAATGAACTGCCAGCCGTGGCAGAATGCGATCGCCTCGGTGCTCTCAGTTTTCTACACTTTTTTGCAAGCAATAATGTTCACGCGATCGTCACTGCGAACGTTCTTTCAGTTCTACATACTCAATCTAAAACTGTACAAATCATCTATAAGCTATCTACAAACTATTTATAAATTATCTACAAATTAATGATGCTTCGGTGCAGATAATCCTTGATCCCTTTTCATCCCCTATGATTTTCCTGATAGGTTCTCCTGCTGTCTTAATTTTTGTAGCTGGGTAGCTTCGAGTTCGGTGAATCGCGATGCAGCGAGTCCATTAGCTTGACGATGCAGCAGCTTTCAGAGAATTTGATGGAGCTTGAAGTCGATCGAGGGGCTGGTACGATACCATCCTTAAATAATGGATTGGCAACACTACACTTTTTAACTTCCTTACTTCCTATGGAGCCATCACTGCCCACTGAGGTGATTCTCAGCCACCCAAAACGATCGCTTGGTAGCCTGCACCTGAATTGGAATCCACAGCCAGGGGCATATCTCGATCTCGAAGGTAAAACCTATGCAGTGCTGGAGCGTCATCATCGCTATCAGTTCAAGGCAGGCAAATACTGTCTGCAAAAAATTGCCCTTTATGTCCAGTCCATTCAGCGTCCGGCTGAGCAGAGTGAGTTTAATGGACTGTGGATTATTGGCGATGCGACCTGTCGCTACAGTGCGCGATCGGAGCTAATTCGGTGTGCGATTAATCCGTCTGGTCCCTGTGAAGGATGCAGCCACTATGAAACGATCGCCGAAGCCTGAAGTGGCTTTTGCCAAACGGCCCCACCGATTGCTTCGCACGTTCCTGGAGAGATAATCGCCTCACAGCCTGTCCAGCTTTTCGCCTACCTGGAGCCGCATCCCGTTGACAAAATCCCAGCCGGACTGCGATCGTTTTCCGGCAGGCTGCACCTCTTTGAGCAACAGCACCCCTGCCCCGGTTTGCACCACCGCGCCCTGACCTTTCAGCAATCCCACGATCGTTCCCGGTTCCGCGTCTTGCAGTGCATCAGCCTGGGTCCATTCCTGCTGGATCTTGCCGAGTTCTGGCGGCATAACGGAAAGTGAACAGTCCAGGGGAAGAGTAACGCTAATCTTGAGGGGCGCATCTCGAAACTGAGTCACGCAGCTCGGATAAAAGCCGCGAATCTGATTGTGTAGCTCCAGAGCCGATCGCGTCCAGTGAAGCTGATAGTCTTCTTTTTTGATCAGCGGCGCGTAGGTTGCCTCGGCATCATTCTGCGGCACAGGCTGAATCAGGTTTTGCTCCAAACCAAACAGTGTGTTTACTAGCAGCGTCGCCGCATCAAAGGACAGGGTTTTTGCCAGGTCGAGGGCATGGTCGCTAAGGGCGATCGGCGTCACAGACTTGAGCAGCATCGCGCCTGTGTCCATTCCCGCGTCCATCAGCATCGTGGTAATTCCGGTTTCTGCTTCGCCGTGATAAAGGCTCCACTGAATCGGCGCAGCTCCGCGATACTTCGGCAAAATCGACCCGTGGGCATTGATGCAGCCCAGACGCGGCATATCAAGAATTTCCTGTGACAAAATCTGACCGTATGCCACGACCATAAAAGCATCTGCCCCTGCCTGACGCAAAGTTTGCAGCACCGTTTCATCTTTTTTGATGCGCTGCGGCTGCCACACCGTTAGCCCCTGCTCGATCGCCAGAGCTTTCACCGGAGAAGGCGTGACCTCATTGCCGCGTCCCCGTCGCTTATCGGGCTGCGTCACCACGCCCAACACCTCGATCGCCTCATGACGAACCAACCGTTCCAGGCTGGGCACGGCAAACTGAGGAGTTCCAAAAAAGATAATTTTCATAGGAGACCACAGGAAAAAAGCAGGCGATCGCAATCACGCCGAATCATGCTGCTGAACGATTGAGTTGCCGAACTTCTAATGGGATAGACTTCGGGTTTGATTTATTTTGGCTCGATAATAATTTCAATTCGGCGATTGCGCTGGCGATTGATTGGCGTATCGTTGGCTGAAATCGGGCGACTGTGCCCATAGCCTTCGACCAGCCAGTGATAGCCCTCCTTGAGCTGACCTCCCAGATACTGCTCGATCGCCTTTGCCTGTTGAAACGATCGCTCTCGATCGGCAGCTTCGGTGCTTTGAGCATCCAGATGGGCAGTCACGCGAATCGTCGCGCCTGAATACTGCTTAAGGTCACTGACAATGCTGTTTAAAATCGCATCGGTTCCCGGCTTCAGCGTCGTCTGGTCTGACTCAAATAAAGCATCACTGGGCAGCGTCACCATTAGCCGATCGTCCTGAGACACCGTACTGGTTGCTGCCGGAGGAACAGCTGTTGCTGGATTGGGGCTGGCAGTCGAACGGGAAACACCCGGATTAAGCTGCTGCTGAATTGCCTGAAGCCGGGCGGTAATATCGCTGCTGCGATTCGGCGTTCCCAGGCGATTTTCAATTGTAGTGGCGCGATCGCTAATCCGGTCTAGCTCCTGCTCAAGCTTGGTGAGTTCGGTTTGCAGCTTTTGACGATCGGCATTGGCCAGGGGCAGTGCAGCCGCATCGGTTACGGTGGTTGTTGCAGGAGCAGGACTCGCGGCAGGCGAATTGCCAGCGACGATCGAGGTATCAGGCGAAGCAGTCTTGCCCTGCCAGGTCTGGGGCAATCGCTCAATCTGTCTCAGCAGGGTCTCCGAGCTATTCAGCAACCGCTCGACAAAGGGCATTTCCTGCGTTTGAGCCGGATAAAAATGAGCGATCGCCACGCCTGCAATCACCGCAAAGCTCCCGCCTGTGCCCAGCAGCATCAGCCGAAATAGCCAAACCAGGGCTGACCCGCGCTTACGAGGTTTCGCGACGACTGTTTTTGCTGGCGGGTCAAGCAGTGCTGCCTGCGGGGGAATTGGCTCATTGACCCCGGTCGAACTGCTTTGCACTGGCTCTGCGGTGTTAGAGGGAGAAGTCGAGGGGGATTGCGTCATACACACCTCATGCACGTCCTTACATTCCTGATGATGCTAACTCAATTGGTCACAAAGTCCAGCATTTTGCGGCAGTTTTTTCTTCCCGATCAGGACTCGCGCTAAAAATAAACTTTCCGGGAATAATACCTGTAATCGAGGTGAAATGAATCATCGCTGAGGATTGAGCAGCCCGTAGCAAAGCTGTATTTCGCAACATTAAGGCAAGTTGAAAGATTTTCTAAGCAAACCATCCTGAACGGTAATCCCTTGCTATACATGGAAGTAGAAAGCTTTTGCTGTTTGGGCGCACTGTTTCAATTACCGTCGTCCAGAGGCTACTTCTATGGTTTCACGGCTTCCTACGGGATCGGCGCAATGCCCGTCCCGGCTGTGTTTGTCAGTACTTTTGCTATCGTGTGCCGTGTGGGGTGCAGGTTCGCGCTGGGCTTTATCTCGCTCAGTTTTTGACTCGATTTCGACTTCTACCTCGACTTCTGCTTCGATTTCCACGGTTGGTTTCACAACTGACCAATCGGGAAATCACGCTCCGCTTTTTACCGATACTTCTGTTCCCCAGTCTGACCATCCTCCTCACACCGATAATTCCATGACCCCTGTGCAGCTTGACCCGCTCGATAGTCCTTATCCGGTTCCCTGGAGCTGGATTATGGCAGTGCTGACCGAAGCAAAAGCAGACGCAACGCCGCGATTTCGCTACTACCGCAGTCCTTCCCTGATTTCGCCCGACGGAGAGTACGCCGCTTACAGCCGGATTCAGGTGGAACTGGGAACGCACTTCACTCAGAGCCGAGTGGCAAGCGTTCTGTTCCTTGAGAATTTGAAAACGGGTGATCTGCACACAATTACCGCTTCTTCCCCGTTTGCCGATAACCCATTTATGGCAGAAGCTGAGCCAGAAGAGGCAGGGCGCATTGCCATTCTGATTCCGGTTGCCTGGTCTGAGTCGGGCGATCGCGTGCTTGCCCGTGAGTTTGAGTCGATTTTTGGCAGCGATATTGCGTCTGATTTTGCCGTTGTCTGGCATCGATCGTCTAACCTGACCCGCACGATCGCCCCAACCCAGGTAGACTACAGCAATGCCGTGCTGCTGGGCTGGAGCCAGACTGATCCTAATCAGGTGCTCTTTCGAGCAGGCAATTTGGGCGATCCCGAATGGTTGCTCTATGCGGTCGATGCAAGCGGTCAAACCCGCCAGATGGCTCAAGATCAGCCGATCGTGTTCGGGCAAACGGTCAACAGCATTTGGGCAGGACCACAGGCGTACGTTCATCCTTGATTCTGCTCTAGATTCTGCCCCTGCTCAAATATCCGATCAGGGCGAGGGCGAAGGTGAGGGTAAGACTTCTGCCTGTCCATTCCACGGGCTTACCTCCAGCACACCATCCGGTTGAAACACCACGCGAAACTGAGCCAGCGGTTCCTGGCTGTTTGCCTCGTTGGGGGGATAGCGTAGATCGACCAGGGGCGTTTCGTTAACAAAGTTGAGTGCAGGGTCATTGGCAAACCTAAAGCCCAGCACTTCTCCTGACGGGGAAACCCCGACCCGGTAAATTAACGCTTCTTTGAAAGTTGGCTCAGTTCTCCAGGCGCGATCGAGGCGATCGTACAGGGCAACTTGCAGCCGCTCAAGCTCGATTGGCTCTGTAATCTCAGGTCGGTTTGTGAGAATGGCAGCTGCCGCTGGATTGGTTGCTGCATTTGCAGATTCCGTAGCGGCTCCGGCACTGGCGTTTGCGGCAGGCGACTCAACAGGAGAAGCGATCGGCGAAGATTCGGTCGGGCTGTTAGTTGCCTCAGGCGAAGGCGACTCGGTTGGGGCAGGGGAACTGCCGGGAGAAGGGCTGGCAGCAGGCGAGGCTCCGGGCTGCGTTTGGCTGGTGGCGTTCGGCACAGGCTCCGGTCGGCGCACTTCGGGAATTGGCACAAAGAACAGCGCGGCGGCAGCAGCAGCCAGTCCCGCAATCCCTAGCAAGGCAGGCACGGTTTGCTGAGTCGCAGGTTTTTGCACCGCAGCCTGTCGTTTCGGGAGCGGCGATAGATTCAGCGTCAGATCGGGCAGCGTTTGACCATCTGCTAGCATTTGGTCGATCGCCTCAACCAGATCAAAAAACTGAGTGGTGGTCAGGTCAAACTGGGCAGCCGTGGGATTGACGGGGCTATCAACGTGAACTTCCTGCGGCTGAACCAAAAGGCGATGCAGCGTAGGACTGACCTGGGCAATTTGAACTGACGATCCGCCGCGCTGCCCAACTCCTGCCGCATTGCTAGCAAGCTTAGATCGATGGGGAATGCCGCTGAGGTAGGTTTGGGCATAGTCGCTCACGGTGGTTATGAGCTGGTTGAGCAAATCTCGCCCGCCGGACAACGGCTTTTCCTGTCCTGCCAGATAGCACTGAAAGCCTGTAACCATCGATAGCAAAGAATGAGCCATACCGCCGCTAGCAGCCGGATCGCCTACCCCTTGCAGAACTAGGGTGCAATTCGGCAAACTATATTGCCGTTGAATCGTCATGACACTTCTCCATCAAACAAGCTGCTCCAGAGCCGCTGGCTTCCTGCCGTGCCTGTACAAAACAGGAGCTGACCCAGCAGGGTAAGTGCCAGTTCGTTGAGCTTTTCATCAGAGCTGTAGGCCGTGACCGCCGATCGTTTTGGGTTCATCCGCGATCGAAAATGGGCGCGAAACCGCTCCAGGTAATTCGATAAGCGCAAATGGTGGTCGGGAGTAAACTGTTTTTCGACCATTTGCTCGTAGGCAAACATAAGCTGCCGCACTAGCACCGTGAGCCGACGGGCAAGATGGCAGGTAATCACGACTAATGCTTTGCCCTCGGTAAGGCTGAGCGGACGACGCTGACTGTTTCGTCGGAGCGGGTTTGTTGCTCGCAGTTTCCACAGTGCCACGCGGTTCGGAATCACGTCGCTTAGCTCCAGCTGTCGGGCAGCCGCTAAAATTGCTTCGGAACCGCCTAGATCCAGAGCTTCGATCGCCAGCAGCAGCAAATCAATATCTTGACGAGTCCGACGCGGACAAACTCCTTCCGGCACATTGGGGTCAGGGAGGAGTGATAAAACTGCCGGAACTGATGGGGTGGGTGGACTACTTGCTTGCATTACCCTCAAAAAGAAAAATCAGCAGAGATTCTAGCAAACCATACTTTACCCGGGTAGATTTGCCCAGAGTAGATTGCTCAGTTGGATTTGCCCAGTATGGAGCAAAACTAGGGTGAAGCAAAATGGTGTAGCACAATTGCGGGAGTCTGCCCAGTCCATTATCCTAGCATCTCCGTATCCGCAGGTTACACTTCATTCGGTCAAGTTTGCTGTATAGCAGACGGGGCAACCGACTTTATAGTGCCCTTAATTACCAGGATCAACCTATGCAAAGATAGGAAAGTGATTTGAACGCAAATCAAACTGTGCCGCTTCGGGTGCAGGATGCAGTTGCGAGGTTATTTTTTGAGACGTTGTTTATGAAAGTTGGCGATCGTGTACGAGTCAAAGAATCAGTTGTGGTTTACAACAATCCCACTCACCGTAACCAAGCGTTTGACATTCAGGGCATGGAAGGAGAGATAATGGCACTCGCTAACGAATGGCATGGCAAGCCGATCAGCGCAAACTATCCGCTTCTGGTTAGGTTTGACAATAAATTTAAGGTGCACCTGCGCGAAAACGAGCTGGAGCTAGTTTAGATAAACGACAGCCATCTTTAGTACGTTTGTGGTTTGTTTGCGATCGGGTGGTTCGCGAACTGCTGTTGAGGAATTCATCCAGAGGAATTCATCCACCCGATAAGCCCCTCGCACAAGGCTCAACCACCCTCTAGCTCAACCACTCTCTAAGGAGTCGTAGACGGGGCGGCATCAGCAACACTGCGATTCTCGATCGTTCTTACCGTAACGACTTGTGGAGGCGTTGCGTCAGGCGGATAAATAAATTGCAGCTCAACTTGTCGCCTTGCCCCGCGTGGCACTGTCATTCGGATGAGCGGCTGCCCTTCCTGTCCGCGTCGCTGCACAAGGTGCATATAGCGAGTCTGGGGAATGCCAAAGTCGTTAATGAAGCGAATCCGCACCGTCCCCCGGAAAAAGATCTGATCATAGGGCGGATTGCGGAACCGTAACCCATCGCGCTGTCGCTCGTCCTGCATCGGAGTTTGCATCATCACGGCAACTTGCTGTGTCGTGTCGGTATTGTTTTGCAGCGGCAGCGTCACGTTGTACTGCACGCCATAGTTGCCATGGGCCCGATAAGCCGTGTCCGGGTAGCGTACCAGCATCGGGGCACTTTGAATCTGCCCTGTGCCAAACGTATTGCGATCGACCGTGCTGAGGACATAGGAAAAAGCCCGTCCCGGCTGCGGAATGCTGAGATAGTCTACCGAGGAGTTATCAGTCGCTGTTGCAGTCCACTGCGTCCCCTGCGAAACACCTGCCACTCGGCCGTAGAAGAATCGTGTAAACGATCGGCTATTGGGCGGCGTCGGAATTCGATCACGCGGACCCGCAAACGTTCCGTTCCTCAGCAAATTTTCCCATTCCACCTGAGTCGGAACTCGTTCTACCCCTCTTGTAATTTGGGGTGCGTACATCGCAAGGCTGGCGACATAAACAGGTCCATTGCTGTTTAACTGCATCAGAATCGTTCGACCATTGCTAGGGAGCGGACGATTATCTCGCACAGGCGGACGACTGACCGCGGCCGCGTTGTTTGTGCTGATACCGGTCGCCAGCGGACGCGCTACCGGATTGCCTTCTGGATCGGTCTGCGCTTCTTCGGATGCAGCGGGAGGGGCGGGTAAGCCGGGAATAATGTAGCCAGGGGGCAGTGTGCCGTTGGTTGCCACGGTTAATCGCCGCAGCGGAATCGGCACGTTTGCCAGAAGATAGGTTCCCCCAGGCGGAATGGTAATTTGAGTGGGCCAGTGCGTCTGTCTCTGCCCTCGCAGCACATCGTTGGTGGTGCGGCTACCTGGTCCTGCAAAGACGGTTCCCATCGGGTTCGCCACATAAGCGGGCAAGTCGAGGAAAGGAGCCTCCTGACTCAGGTAGCTAGCTCCCTGCCCAATCTCAATTTTGACGGGCTGCCTGCTGGGATTGGCGATCAGAATTCCCACATAAAGGGTTCGCACGTCGTCAGGCGTGGTGCCCCTGGCAATGTGATGGGCAAAGATATCAAATCGCCCCTGAAATGGATAGTTCAGGTGGGCGGCTGGACTTCTCATCCCCGTGGGAGAAAAGGTCGAAAGCAAAATCCCCTCAGTTTGAATCAGCTCTGGACTATTGCTGTTAAATACAGGGGTGTCATCAAGCTGCCCTGGAAGTGGACGGACTTCCTGCCCCTGCACAATCTCGATCGGACCTTCGATCGGACGAGGATTCAGCGGCAGCTGGGGAATGGTTGGAGGCGGTTGAATGGGGGCGGCAGGGGATCTTCTAATTTCAGTGGGGGGAATAACAGGAACCCCAGGACGAGGGGCAATAATTTGCGCGAGGGAAAGAGCGGAGAGGACTGTTAGCATGAGCGAACCGAACAGATGCCGATAGCAACAAACCAAAAAGCAAGGATACACAAACCAGTCATTGCCTGGTCAACATCCTTTATCAGGCGTTAATGTGCCCTTTTTGGAGCAATATAATTCAGTAAAAAATTCTGTTATCTCGTTCTTGTAATCTCTTAAGGAGAAGCAGTAAAGACAGGACTGCACACCAACTCAATCAGGAACACTGGCTGAACCGCAGGAAAAAACAGACAGATGCGATCGTTCCAGACTGCAAATCTGCCAGATTGAAGAATTTTAGAAACAATGCTTCTCACCATATCATCAAGTGCATCATTACTCTGCTGGAGAAGTTAAGGCTCTACCTGGAGCAGTGAAGGGGTGCGCGATCGAATCGGCATCCAAAAACTAGGAGAAACAGCCAAAAATCATCAAGGCATATTCCTCTGCTTCATAAAATCCTGGATCGATGACCAACCACAAGCCAATGCTCAGCCCAGAGTGACTGGCAAAAGACCCTACTGAGACTATAAAAGTTTTTCCAGGGTTGCCCCTGCTTATCCGCAAGCTTTACAAAATCTTTGTAGTGGAAAACCAGTCATTCGAAAAAGCTTTATCCAAAACCGCGCAGAAAAGAGTTGCAAAAATGCAGCAGGTTGTTTAAGATTGGAAATCGTGCGATACAGACTGTTTTCAAGTCTTGCTTTCCTGATATTGCGGGTCTTCCTGCAATTGATGAAACGGTGATCGCACGTGACTTTACGAATGCAGAGTTTCAAATCAAGTCTTTAATCGACTTTGATTCGGCATTTAGGCTCTGATCAAGATTTGAACGTAAGCCTTGAAAAGGCTCCTGCGGGCATAGTTTAGTGGTAAAACCATAGCCTTCCAAGCTATTGATCCGGGTTCGATTCCCGGTGCCCGCTTCTAAAAGTTCAGGTTAGGGTTGATTCAAGTCAAATTTGGATCGATCGCTTCAATCTCAGGTCAATATCAAAAGATTGCTTTGCCCACTTCTGCCCTGGGGCGATCGGGGCTATTTTACTTTGCTCTGCCGAATTACTGCGCTACGGCAAGGTTCAAGTGGACAGAGCAGGTTAAACTAGAAAAATTGGCTTTTAGGCTGACCGTGTCTGTTTGGGCGAGTGGGAGCTATGACATCGTTTTTGTTGGAAGTTGGAACCGAGGAATTACCCGCTAGTTTTGTGAACGACGCGCTGACTCAGTGGCGATCGATCGTTCCCGCAAGCCTGACGGAAGTGTTTTTGGGGTTCGATGCCGTTGAAGTTTACGCGACACCGCGCCGTTTGGCGGTTCTGGTGAAAGGACTGCCCGCCCAGCAACCCGACCGCGAAGAAGAAATTAAGGGTCCGGCGGCTCAGGTAGCTTTTAAAGACGGCAAGCCCACCAAGGCGGCTGAGGGATTTGCGCGATCGCGGGGGGTGGATCTGTCTGCACTAGAAATTCGATCGACCGACAAAGGCGAGTTTGTGTTTGTGCAGCAAAAGATCGCGGGTCGTCCAACCGCCGAGGTGCTGACCGAACTCGTGCCGCAATGGATTTCTGGGTTAGAAGGCAAGCGGTTTATGCGCTGGGGCGATGGCGATTTGCGCTTTCCTCGTCCAATTCGCTGGCTGGTTGCCTTGTTGAACGATGCCGTTTTGCCGCTTACGCTCGTAAATGGCTCCGAAACTTACACAAGCGATCGAATTTCTCAGGGGCATCGGGTGCTGCATCCTGAGCCCATTAGCCTTAGTCAGGCAGAATCGTATGTGTCTAGCTTGCGAGATGCTTTTGTCGAGGTAGACTCGACGCAGCGTGAAATCAAAATTCAGGATCAGGCACAGGCGGTGGCTCAGTCCGTGGGAGGGTATGCCTCGATCGATCCAGGTCTGCTGGAAGAAGTGCGCGATCTAGTGGAGTATCCCACTGCAGTGGTCGGCAAATTTGACGCAGCATTTCTAGAGCTTCCGGCAGAAGTTATCGTAACCGAGATGGAAAGCCATCAGCGATATTTCCCGGTGCTGAAGTCTGAGGAATCGTCTGATTTGCTGCCCTACTTTATTACGATTTCCAATGGCGACCCGCAAAAAGCAGATATTATCGCTGCCGGAAATGGGCGCGTGATTCGGGCAAGGCTCTCGGACGGCAAATATTTCTTTGATGTCGATCGCAAACAGCCTCTAGAAGCCTATCTGCCCCGGTTAGAAACCGTCACTTTTCAGGAACAGCTTGGTTCGGTGCGCCAGAAGGTCGATCGAATTGTGCAAATTGCCGCTGCCATTGCCGATCAGCTTGGAGTGAGCGAATCCGATCGGGCGAGTGTTCAACGGGCTGCCCTGCTGTGCAAAGCTGATCTGGTGACGCAAATGGTGGGTGAGTTCCCTGAATTGCAGGGGGTGATGGGCGAAAAATATGCCTTGGTCAGCGGAGAGCCGATTGCTGTTGCGAAGGCAATTTACGAGCATTACCTGCCGCGCAGTGCAGCCGATCGCCTGCCGATATCGCTGCTGGGTCAAGTCGTGGGGCTGGCAGACCGAATGGATACGCTGGTAAGCATTTTTAGCATCGGGCAAATTCCAACAGGTTCTGCTGATCCATTTGCGTTGCGGCGGGCTGCCACCGCGATCGTAAATATTATCTGGGCGGCAAACCTATCGATCGATCTCGATCGCCTGATTGGGCAGGTCATCCATCTCCTCAAAACCGCTCTGCCTAAAGGCATTGACCAGGCAGACAGCCTGCAAATTCAGCTCCGCAATTTCTTCTTACAGCGCATCCGCACTCTGTTAGAGGACGATCGCGCCATCGACTATGACCTGATTAATGCTGTGCTGGGCGAAAACGACCCCGAATATACCGACCGTGCCCTGCATGATTTGCTGGATTTACGCGATCGAGCGCAGTTCCTTCAGACGATTCGCCGAAACGGAATGCTCGATAAAATCTACGAAACGGTCAATCGGGCTTCTCGGCTGGCAGCGCAGGGCAACCTGGATACGCAGCAGCTCGATCCGCAATTGGTCATTCAGCCGGGGTTATTTCAGCAGCCTTCTGAGCAGGCATTCTACGACGCGCTGATGCAACTCTTGCCACAAACGACTGCTGCCCGTGATCGCCGCGATTATCAAAAGCTGGTGGAGGCTCTCGGTCAGAGTGCGCCTGTGGTCAGCAATTTCTTTGACGGTTCGCAGAGCGTGCTGGTGATGGACGAAAATCTCGACATTCGCAAAAACCGTTTGAATCTGCTGGGGCTGCTGCGAAACCATGCCCGCGTTCTGGCAGATTTTGGAGCGATTGTGAAAGCAGGCTAAAGGCTAAAACTGCGAGCGGGTACGGGTTTTACGGTACGGTCAGCGATTGACTAAAGCAGCACAAGTGACACACCTCCGTCACAAAATTTGTTCATAATAAAAGAACATTGCTTGCGATCGTCTTTTGCTCCGGTCGCTCCATCCCACTATGGTTTCAACCCGTTCCCTGAATCACGCTGGGTTTGCTGTTTCGCTGCTGGCAGCCACCCTCTTTGGAAGTTTGTTTGCAAATCCGGCTGATCACGCCGCCCATGCTACCCAACCTGTGCTTCTCACGTCTGCCGAGGTTCGCTTGAATCGTGCGGGAGAACCCGTCGGGGTGAATCGAGAAGCTGTCCTCGCGCTGGCTTTGGCTGGAAGCATTGCCACAGGCGTGGGCCTAAGTGCCATTCACCGACAGATGCACCCCAACTGGGCAGAAGAGCATCTAGAGCCGCGTAGCCGGAGAAATCGTGGGGCTGTGAATTATTCTTCGGGCACCCAGTTTCACACTGCCAGTCCCCGGCTTCAGCAAAGGCTGGTTCGCCTGCTGCATGACGATCGCGCTGCGGCCTCCCGGCTCGTGGCTCAGGCACAGATTCGCTATCCTGGTCAATCTCCAAACTGGTACGTTGAAAAAGTGATTTATGACCTGGAGCGCGATCGGGGCCGAGTGTAAGCCTACTGTGGACGAGTAAAGTTTGACATCGGCTTGAAGGTCTCGACAGGTACGCCTTCTAAAGCTCGGTTCATGAAATTGCGCCAGACCGGAGCCACCAGCGTTCCACCAGTTGCGCCAATCCCGATCGGGGTATAGTCATCGTTTCCGACCCAGATTGCCGTAGAGAGCTGAGGCACATAGCCCGCAAACCAGATGTCGCGCTCAGAGGAGGTGGTTCCTGTCTTGCCTGCTGCCGGGCGACCAATCCGAGCAGAGGTTGCCGTTCCGCTGCTGATCACGCTTTGCATCACGTCATTCAGCGCAGCAGTTGCCCAGGGGTCTAGCACAAGCTGAGGCTTGGGTGTGTTGTCCAGCAAGACTGCGCCCTGACTGTCGGTTACTTGAACGATCGTCGTTGTGGGAGATTGCCAGCCGCCGCTTGCAAACGTGGCATAAGCCCCTGCCATTTCGAGCGGAGTCAGATCGACCGAACCGAGCGGCAGCGATGTTACCGGATCCATCGGACTCTTGATTCCCAGCGTACGGCAAATCTCAATTACACGGTTAATCCCTACTGACTGACCCAGACGAATGGCGGGAATGTTACGCGAAACGGCGAGTGCCTGCCGAATCGAGATTGGTCCGTAGAAACTGCCGTCATAGTTTTGTGGTGAGTAGTAGCCATCGCCATCAGGATAGCTGACAGGCGTATCAGAAATTGTGGAATTGGGGTCGTATTGTCCGGCTGCAAAGGCAGCGTAGTAAACAAACGGCTTAAAGGCTGATCCGGGCTGACGGAGTGCCTGGGTGGCGCGGTTGAACTGGCTCTTGCTGTAGTCTATGCCGCCCACCATTGCTTTCACATAGTGGGTTCGCGGATCGACAGCAACCAGTGACATCTGATCGGCATAAACGCCTTGTCCCTGAATCGAAGCCATGCCCTGGCGCACGGTTTCCTCAGCGATGCGCTGAAGGTTCATGTCCACTGTGGTTTGAATCCGCATTCCGCCTTTAAGGACGGCATCTTTGCCAAAGCGATCGCTGAGTTCCTGCCCCACCGCATCGGTGATATAGGGAGCCTGACTGCCGCGAAATGCCGTAATTTGTCCGAGCTTAATTTGTTCTGCCTGCGCTGCCTTCATTTCTGCAGCGGTAATCCAGCCCAAGCCGCGCATTCGGTTTAGTACTGTTGCCTGCCGCTGCTTGGCAAGCTGCAAATCAACAAACGGGCTGTAGTCTTCGGGAGCCTGGATCAGCCCTGCCATCATTGCAGACTCTCCCAGGGTCAGCTCTGAGGCATGTTTGTTGAAATAGCTCATTGCTGCCGTTTCAACCCCATAGTTGTTGTGCCCCCAGTAAACCTGATTCAGATACATTTCGAGAATCTGGTCTTTGGTAAACACCTGCTCTAGCCGTAAAGCCAGCACTGCTTCTGCCACCTTACGGTTGATCGTGCGGCGCGGGTCGAGGAAGAGGTTTTTTACAAGCTGCATGGTGACGGTGGAGCCGCCTTCCACGGTTCGCCCTTCTTCCAGGTTGGCGAGAAAGGCACGGGCAACGCTGGGGGGATTAATGCCATGATGCGAGAAGTAATAGCTGTCTTCGATCGCCAGCACAGCCCGCTTCAGTTGGGGGGAAATTTTATCCAGGTCAACGACTTCCCGGTTGGCTTCGCCGTGCAGACTGGCAAGTAGCCCCCCCTTCATGTCGTAGATATAGCTGGTTTCAGAAGGCACATAGTTCCGCAGGACGCGTACATCTGGCAGGTTGCGAAAGCTCAACGCCAGCCCGACCAGTCCTCCCGCCACGACCGAACTGGAGAGCATCGTGAGCGCCAGCAGTGTCCCTGCACTGACTTGAGCAACTCCCTGAAGGTATTGCAGGACAGGAGAAGACTTGCCTGCTCGATGGGGCTTCTTCGCGCTTTTTCGCGGATTGACCGGGTTCGGTTTAGCGGTGTTGGAAGACACAGTCGTGTTATTTCCCTAGAATTTTGCAATTATAGTAGTCTGGTTGCCCATTTATAGCGTAGCGAGTGACCCTTCTGGCAGAGGCTAATGCTGGAAGTGTAACCAATCTTGTTTTATCTTGACCACGTCTTTCTTCCTGGAAGACTCTGTTTTCGTTAAATCTTGCCGCCTATGCCTGCTGAACACTCGATCGACTCCTCCAAATCCTCTTTTTCCTGGCTCTGGCGCGGCACAAGCGAAGTTTTCCCCAATCAGCCAGACTCCACCGATCCGAACGAAAATATTACCCAGCGCATTCTGCAAGCCGATCGCCCCTTACGAATCAAATTTGGCATCGACCCGACGGGCAGCGATATCCATTTGGGGCATAGTATTGTCTTCCGCAAATTGCGATCGTTTCAGGATGCCGGACACAAAGCCGTTTTGATTATCGGCGATTTTACTGCCCGGATTGGCGATCCGACGGGAAAATCGGAAGTCCGTAAGCAGCTTACGGCGGAACAGGTAGCTCAAAACGCCCAGACCTACCTCGACCAAGTGCGCCCCATTCTCGACTTTAGCCCGGAAAAGCTGGAAATTCGCTATAACTCCGAGTGGCTGTCCAAACTGCATTTGGACAAGATTCAGGATTTGCTGGCAACGATGACGGTAGGACAAATGCTGGCAAAAGAAGGCTTCGCCGAACGCTACGAAAAACAGACGCCGATCTACCTGCACGAGTTTCTCTATCCGCTGATGCAGGGATACGACTCGGTGGCAGTCGAAGCAGACGTGGAGCTGGGCGGAACCGATCAGAAATTTAACCTGGCGGTTGGGCGCGATTTGCAGCGTCATTTTGGGCAGCGTCCCCAGTTCGGTCTGCTGATGCCGATTTTGATTGGTATAGACGGGGTGCAGAAAATGTCGAAATCCCTGGGCAACTATGTGGGCTTGAACGAGTCGGCGCAGGAGATGTACAACAAGCTGCAAAAGGTTGCCGATAGTCAGCTCACGAACTACTACGAGCTGCTGACGAACCTGCCGCTGGATCAGCTTCCCGAACAGCCTCGCGATCGCCAGATTAACCTTGCTCTGGAAGTCGTGACCCAATACCATGGAGCGGAAGCTGCCCAGAACGCACAACAGGCGGCGAGTGCGGTTGCGGGCGGAAACGTTGCTGAAGCGGCGAATGCAGAGGAATTTTCGATCGCCTTGATGCAGTTTCCGGTCAAGCTGTTTTACCTGCTCAGTGCAACTAAACTCTGCAGCAGCAGCTCTGAAGCCCGCCGCCAGATTCAGGGCAAAGCAGTCAAGCTCGACGGACAGCCGATCGACAATGTGGATCTGACCTTCAACCAGCCGGAGGAACTGAACGGTAAGATTTTGCAGGTCGGCAAGCGCAAGTTTGTTCGTCTGGTCGCTTAGGGTCTGCCGCAATGCTTCATCTGTCTCCTGCCGATCGCATTATTGTTCCCCTGGATGTGCCCACCGAGAAAGAGGCTCTGGCTTTGGTCGATCGCCTGCCAAAGGTCACCTTCTGGAAAGTGGGTTTGGAACTGTTTGTCAGCACGGGCGGTACAGTGCTCCAGCAGCTCAAGGCTCGACAAAAGCGCATCTTCTTGGATTTGAAGTTTCACGATATTCCAAACACGATGGCAGGAGCCTGTCGATCGGCTGCTCAATATGGCGTTGATTTGCTCACGGTTCATGCTGCTGCCGGGGAAATTGCCCTCCAGAAGGCACAACAAGCCGCGATCGCGGGAGCCGAAGCTGCTGGGTGTTCGCCGCCGAATCTGATCGCGATTACGCTGCTGACCAGCATTACGCCACGGGCACTGGCATTCGAGCTAAAGATTCCGCTGGAGCTAAACGACTACGCGCTTCAGATGGCATTACTGGCAAAGGAAAGCGGTCTGGCGGGGGCAGTGTGTTCGCCCCAGGAGGCAAGCCAACTTCGATCGGTTTGCGGCGAAGACTTTCTACTGGTGACCCCGGGCGTTCGTCCGACTTGGGCAGAAGCCGGGGATCAAAAACGCTCGCTCACCCCCTCAGAGGCACTGAAAGCAGGAGCAAATTATCTAGTGATTGGTCGTCCGATTACGGCTGCCGATGATCCCGTTGCTGCTTTTGCGCGGATCTGCGAGGAATTGGGCTGAATTGATCAAGGAAATGAACGCAGACAACCGAATGCTGAAGCGATCGGGCTGGATTACTAAAGTGGTAGGGGCGATCGTGGGTTTGAGCAATGGAGTGCTTCAGTCCCCGATCGCGCTGGCTGCATCACGTCCACTTATGGCGATCGATCAAAGTGACGTGAGCGAAAGAATTGCAGCTTCCAGTTATATTCGTCCTCGTGCTACCTGCCCTACCCGCTTATCAGAACTCATTTCCCCAATGCTGCGGGATTTGCCCGGCTATGCCAATCGTGTCAGTCAACGGGCTGCCCTATCAGACGATCCAGCGGATAGTGCGACCTATGTGCTGCTTGCGGGTCGCGCTGAGTATGAGCCGTTGACTCAGGGACCGGGAGAATATTTGCCCGCGACCGAGAGCGACCTGCCACAGGTATTTTTCACGACGCTAGAACGACTGTACATTCACGATCGCCCCGTCAACCTGCAAGTCTTCCACTGGCTATTTCTCACGCAGACGCGGGTGGGCTGGCGATTAGTTCTAATGCAGTCTGCGATTGGTCATGCGCCTGATCCGGTAAACCCCGAACCTCCTACGCCGCCTCAAGATAGCAGTCAGGGGGTGATTGCTCAGGCAATTCGGCTATGGTTGAGGGATTGTGAAGCCGGAAGCGTTTATCCCTAGAAGGGAGTATTGAATCAGCGACAAAGCAAACCCCGATCGCGTTAGTGTGGCTTAAAACCACTTCAGCGATCGGGGCAACAGTGAGGCGCACCTAGCGTTTTTACTCAGTGATAGTTTTACTCAGTAACAATTTTACTCAGGGACAATCTCGGAAGGATTGTTAAACACGATCGCAAAATTATCGCGTTTTGCCTGGCTCAGCAGCCGCAAATGTGCCTCGGCATCGGGACGACGACGGAAGCGAGCCACCGTCATCGGAGCTTGCTCCGACAGGCGTACCACGCACCAGGGATTAAGGCGATCGCGGTAGGCAGAAGACTGAATTGGGGTGGCTTCAACGCTTGCAGCTTCAATCACAGTCGCAGGTGCAGCAGGGGCTAGAGGAGAAGTTACAGCAGGAACCGTGGCAGAAGAAAGGGTCGCAGCAGAATCAGCCGCCACGGGCGTTTCGGTGGGTGTCATAAAATCACATCCTGATTATGGAAAATACTGTGCTGTCGCGCTCCTAACGGCTCAGTTAGCAGGGCGATTCATCAAGAGCAAAATAGATTAAAGGCTACGATTGTAGTCCCTGTCAAGTCGCAGTTAAGTCATGGGGCGAGTCCGGCTCAAAACTAGAGAATAGATGCATTTCAAGGTTGGACGCTCAGGAAATGTTCTGATTGCCCAGAAGGAAAAACGGCTTCGCATCGCTAAGCATTCCCGATGCCACCATCAACCAATGCCAGTATCAAACAGTACGCCTAAGCAAACCGCTGAGCGATCGTAGATTCTACTGCCCTGCAAAAGCTGGCTCAGAGTTTTGGTGTGCTTCTTTTGGTGTGCTTATTAAGCGTTAGTGGAAGTCCCGGGAGCGAAAATGGCTCCCTGATTTGGCTATCGTTCCCGCAGGCTGCCTTACTCTATCAGGTTTCCTGGCGATCGGATTAACTCATTTCCTGTCGAATTTCGTCGAGCTTCGATCGCACGGTTTGAATATCTTGCCAGGTAAGCCACTTGGGGCTGCCCTTATCCCGGGAAGGGTTTCGCAGCAGGTACGCCGGATGCAGCATGGGCATACAGAGCCGATTGTCCCACTCAATCCACTGCCCGCGAATCTTGGTAATGCCGCGCTTGTCGCCCGTTATCCCCCGCACTGATGCCGCTCCCAACAGCAGAATAATCTTGGGGTCGATCATGCGAATCTGCTCCATCAAATACGGACGGCAGGCATCCATTTCCTGCACGGTTGGAGTTCGGTTGTCGGGAGGACGGCACTTGACGATATTGCTTACAAAGTAGTCGTCTTCGGTGATCTGCACCGATGCCAGAATTTTGTCCAGGAGCTGTCCTGCTTTTCCTACAAACGCCAGTCCGGTTTCATCCTCGGTTTGCCCCGGACCTTCTCCCACAATCAGGATCGGAGCCTTATCATTGCCTCGCCCCACGACTGCATGGGTTCGATTTTTGCCCAGTTCGCAGCGATGACACCGATTGCAGTGCTCTGAGATCTGCTCCATTGAGCGATAGATCCCAGATGGAATCGGAACTTTGACATCGGTGGGAATTAGATCAGGGTTAAAGTTAGCAGCCGGAGCCGAATCTGCGGCAGGAGCCATTCCCGCCAGGTTAAACAGATCCATTTGATCATCACTAGCCATGAGTCTTGCGTGGGGGTGCGCTCAGTCGGATAAGAATTTCTCTTTGCAAAGACTGTATCTTAAGGCATCTAAGGGCGATCGTCCAACTGCCAAAGGGGGAATTGGGAGGGGATGGCTGGAGATTGGCAGATAACGAGGGGGGAAATTTGGGAATACAAGGTTGCAAAGTTAGCCAACAAAAAACCGACAGTCCAAAAAGAAGCTGTCGGCAAGTCGTGTGTTCCCTGTTGATGACTCGGCTAGAGTTGAGTCTTCTACAGTATGCAGTTCTACAAGCGCGGGTAACAGGATCGTAATCATCCTTTGGTGTGATCTTCGTCACCGCGCGATCACCTTGTCTTCGGAGTGCAGTGAGGTTTCCATTAGAAAGGGCTTTGCCTAGAGCAGGTAGTCCTTCTTGAAGCAGAAGACAAGTAGGGCAAACGTGGGAAAATAAGGCAAATCCAAGGCAGCACGTTAACGGGCAGGAATAACCTGATGAAAGATAAAAATTACTCCTGGAAAGGCAGTCCGAATGCGGGGCGAGTATTGACGATTCTGGCGCTGGTCGCAGCCGCGGTGCTGGTACTTGCTGGATTTAGCTAGGAGAATTCGCTTCTAGCTGTGCAAACTTCGCCCGGATCGTTTCAATGCGCTTGCGATTAACGCCCAGGTCAGACTCGCCCAGACGAGAAGCAGAGCGCACATTAATCACCCTTGCTGCTGGGTCGATCGCAAATTCGACGTCATCCACAAAGCCCATCAGGGCACTGGTAAACTCAGCGTAAAGATAGCCGGGTGAATCAGCGATGATTTCGGTGCGATCGAGGGCTTGAATCACGTTCTTCAGCGTTGCCATTGCTTGGCTGGGGTTAGAGCGAACGGCGATCGGCTGAATAAAATGCTCCTGATCGGTGGGAGTAGTCTGGCTGTTAACGCAGTTTGGCGTGGCAGGGCAGGGGGTGAATTTACCCGATGCAGCGCCTAAATGGTCGGGACGCTGACCAGAAAAGTGAAAGAGCGGTTTTCCTGCCATTGCAATTTCATCTGGAAACAGTGTTGAGGCGATCGCAGGCGAAGACAGAGGACCCGGAAACAAGGTTTGAGCGGTCACATTTGCAGCGGCTCCTAACCAAAGCATCAGGGTCAGGAAAACGGCAAAGCAGAGAGACAATCCCGACGTAAGCATGAGAAAAAGTAAGCGAAAAGAACATTGGAAAGGCTCTCACTAACTTACTACTTGCGATCATTCAATGGCATCTGATTGGGCAAAAGCTTAGTTTATTGCAAAGATTCGTGCAAAATTAGCCGATTTCCGGCGGGGTCATAGGCATAAATTTCGCGCCCGTGGGAAGCAGTGGTGATTGTTCCGGGGGGTGGATATCCGATTGCGGTGAGTCGATCGATCGCCACTTCAAGCTGCGGCACTTCAAAACAAAGGCTCATACTGCCGCTGGATAGCGATTCAAATTCGGATTGGTGATTGGTTTTGGGCTGAAAAATACCAAGCCGCAGTCCGGCAAGCTGAAACTCGGCATAAACGCCCGGAAGCTCTAAGTCAGGAGGCTGTCCAAGCAGATTTTGATAGAAGGGGACAAGCCGGCCATCGCGATCGGCAAGGGCAACAAAAACGGTGTGGTACTGCAAGGACGGCATTCGCTAAAGAAAAAGAACCAGAATAAATATCTTAGGCTTAATAAATATAACGATGGCATGACATTCTGATACCTGCTTTTGCAATACAGTAGGGTGGATTGAATTACAGTGGAAAAGACCCGATCGCAAGTCGATGACCCGGTAGGGGAAACTGGCAACGCGCATCGCGGCGATTAACCTTCAGAGTTTTGTGAGTCTTGGGGTAAGCATGAAACTGGCAGCACGGATTGGGGATGTCACACCATCGCTGACGTTAGCGATCGATACCAAAGCAAAGGCAATGAAGCGGGAAGGCATCGACGTGCTGAGCTTCAGCGTAGGCGAACCCGATTTTGATACTCCAGCGCATATTCGAGCCGCCGCAGAAGCCGCCTTAAAGCAAGGTAAAACCCGCTATGGGGCAGTGGCAGGCGAACCGAGGCTCAGAGAAGCGATCGCTCACAAGCTTCAGCAAGATAATGCCTTGCCCTATCAGCCGGAAAATATCGTTGTGACGAATGGCGGCAAGCACTCGCTGTTTAACCTGCTGATGACGCTGATCGAACCGGGCGACGAGGTGATCATTCCTGCGCCTTACTGGGTCAGCTACCCCGAAATGGTGAAGCTAGCAGGCGGCACACCCGTGATCGTCTCCACCACGGTCGAAGGCGGCTTTAAGATCTCGCCAGAGCAGCTTCAGCAGGCAATCACGCCGCGCACCCGGATGTTTATCCTCAACTCGCCGTCTAACCCGACCGGAATGGTGTACGCTCCGGCAGAAGTGCGGGCGCTGGCGGCGATCGTGGCTCAGCATGATATTTGGGTGGTATCCGATGAAATCTATGAAAAGATTCTATACGACGGAGCGGAGCATCTCAGCATTGGCGCGGTGAGTCCCGAACTGTTTGAAAAAACGATCGTCAGCAGCGGCTTTGCCAAAACCTATGCGATGACTGGATGGCGAATTGGCTTTCTGGCAGCTCCCCTGCCGATCGTCAAAGCGGTTTCCACGCTTCAGGGACACAGCACTTCAAACGTTTGCACCTTTGCTCAGTATGGGGCGATCGCGGCTTACGAAGGCTCCCAGGACTGTGTGACCGAAATGGTGAATGCTTTTGCAGAGCGGCGCAAGGTGGTTTTAGATTATGTCAATGCCATTCCTGGCTTTGCCTGTCCGCCGCCCAACGGAGCATTTTATGTGTTTCCCAACATTGGCAAGCTGGGAGTGAAGTCGCTCGATTTCTGCGATGCGCTGCTAGAGAAAAAGCAGGTTGCTGCCGTGCCGGGAATTGCCTTTGGCGCAGATGACTGTATTCGCCTTTCTTATGCCGCCAGCCTGGATGCCATTCATGAGGGAATGCAGCGTCTCACCGATTTTGTGAATTCGCTGCTGTAGCTGATGTCCTACGCCTGCGATCGATAAAAGCTCACTGCCGTATTGCCGTAGACTTTTTGCCGGTCGCGCACCAGTGTGCCGATCGCTTCTGGCATTGCCCGGCTGGGATTGTGTTCGGCAGCTAGCTCTCCTGCTGGAGCAAGCAGATCATGCTGGTCGATCGCTTGCAGCACGGGCTCATACAAATTGCCGTCATAGGGCGGGTCAAAATAGATGCGATCGAACTGCTGTCCCTTGAGGGTGAGCAATCGCTGCACCACGTCGCCTTGGAGTAACTGAAAGGTCTGATCGGGTTTGGCGACCTGCTGCCAGTTTTGCCGAATCACCGCGCAAGCCCGACTCGACTGCTCGATGCCCACAACCGACGATGCACCGCGACAAAGAGCCTCTGCTGCCATTGCCCCACTGCCAGAGCAAAGATCCAGCCAGCGACAGCCAGCGATCGTGCCCTGCCAGATGTTAAATACTGCCTCTCGGACCCGTGCCGGAGTCGGACGAGTTGCCTGTCCCGGTAAGGTTTTGAGGAGACGATTGCCGTAGATCCGAAGCGACATGAACGCTAGCGAGAAACTGCTCCCACAGGCTGCTGCTGTTTCACAAAAGCAACAAAGTTCGAGAGAATTTGCAGTCCGGCAGAAGAGGATTTTTCTGGGTGGAACTGAACTGCCATCAAGTTTTGCTGGGCAATGGCTGCCGTCACCGTTTGGCTGCCGTGGGTAATGGTGGCTGCTGTGACAGAAGGATCGATTCCCTCAGAAAGGGAAGTGCTTCGCACTGGGTCAGCATAAAAAGAGTGAACGAAATACACCCAGGAATTCGGCAAATCTTTCCAGAGCGGCGACTGCGGCTGCGTCAACTGAAGCTGATTCCAGCCCATGTGGGGAATCGTCAGCCCGGGTTCTGGCTGAAATCGACGCACTACGCCGCGCACTGCGCCAATCCCCGGTTCTCGCCCTTCTTCACTGCCTTCCAGCAGAATTTGCAGCCCCAGACAAATTCCCAAAAATGGCTTGCCGCTGGCAATGATGTCGCGAATGGGTTGGATCAGGTCACGCGATCGAAGATGCTGAATGGCTGGATCAAACGCACCCACACCCGGCAGCACCACCCCATCTGCCCGCTCCAGGTCTTTCACTGAGTCTGTGATCAGAGGCGTTGCGCCTGCTCGCTCTAAGCCTTTGCAGGCAGAGTGCAGGTTGCCCATGTCGTAATCCACCACAGCGATGATCGTCATTGATCGTTCTCCATTGGGATGTTTTTAGTTATAGCAGGGAATGGGGGTGAGGGGTGGGAGATGAGGGGGGATGGGGAGATGAGGGGATGGGAGATGAGGTAGGATTTGTTGTGCGGGTTTGAGGATGTTCTGGGGGATTTTGAGCGTGAGGGCGGTTTGGTTTCACCAGGATTGGGGTCACGGAGGTGGTTTGAGTCAGGATTATTACTCTTTCAAACATCCGCTTTGGCTAGCTTCTGGTGATTTTTGAATAAGCGGTGCGAATTGCGATGGAAACTGCGTTGATTTTGACTTCTTTTGCGCCCTGGCGGAAGCATCAGCGATCGAATGCGTCGGATGATGTGCTGGTGGGTTTGCAGGAGCGGGGGTTGCCTGAGTCGGTATCACTGGTGCGGCAGTTACCTGTAAATTTGCCCGTGGCGAAAGAAATCACAATCGCTAAACTCAAGCAGCTTCAGCCTAAAATTTTGGTGTTGTGCGGCTTGGCGGAGTCTCGATCGCGGATTAGTTTAGAGCAGCAGGCGACGGTTCGGGGCAGGACGTATCAAACTTTGATTGATCTCAATTCTTTGGTGGAAGGGCTGTTGATTACAGAAATTAGTCAAGATGCAGGGCGGTATGTCTGCAATAGCCTGTATTATGCAATGTTGGATTACACCTTGAATGATTGGGATCAAGCTTCAGCCTGCGACTGTTTGTTTGTGCATATTCCTGTTGTAACCAAGGAAAGTCGATCGCAAATTTTAGCCGATATGAGTTCTATTCTCGATCGATTACTGGTTCGGGCTAGAGGAGTAGGTTTCAGTCAGTTTGCCAGCAGGGTTGAAAAGAATTCGTGAGATTAGGACGAAGACGAATGATTGTATTTAGTCTGGGTGCTGCCGAAGGGAGTTGTCCGAGAATTCAATATCAGCGTTCTCAATCGCAAGGTTGAATGATCGGAATCGAGGTTGAATGATTGGAATCGATCGCCCTTCAACCAACAGACCAAAAACAGACCAATGCAGTTCAGTTGTGAATGAGGATTGCTACTATGTTTCGCCGTTCCCCTCGTTATCGCCCCTGGAAACGCAAAACGCAGTCTCGCCCCTGGTGGCTCTATGTGCTGCTGATTCTCAGTTTGCCGATCGGCTTAGAGTTTTTGATGCGGGCGATCGTTGGGACAACGGGTGGTGCAACGCGGTGGTTTGGCGACGAATCCGCCTGGGCAAAGCAAGTGCAGGCGTACCAGCTTGGCTTTGCTGACCCGCGTGGACAAGCCTATGAGGATTTGCCCTATCAGGGAAACCTGCGTGCGCTGCGAAATCCGCTCATGAGCTACCAGCTTCAGCCCAATCAAAAAACTTCTTTTTGGACGATTAACGCTCAGGGATTTCGTGACCCCGATCCGGTTCCGCTTCAGAAGCCAGAAGGCGAGATGCGAATCTTTGTGCTGGGCGGCGGCATGGCATTTGGACAGCTTAGCTCCAACGATCAGGCAACCTTTACCCATCGGCTGGAAACGCTGCTCAACGATCGCGTTAAGGCACAGCGCGGTAAACCCAACCAGTTTCAGCCTACGGTTTTGCCTTACCGTGCTGATCAGGTCGAGCAGGTGCTTACCCGTCCTCCCCGGATTCAGGAACGCCAGTATCGCGTGATTAATGCGGCGGTTCCCGGCTACGCCTCCGGCAACGATCTGTCGATGCTGATGCAGCAGGTCGCGAACTACAATCCTGATTGGATCATTATCCTCAACAGCTACGAGGATCTGCTATTGCCCAGCGCTCAGGCAGGCGTTGACATTCCCGGGCTGGATGCCCTGCTGAAGGGCGATCGTGACCCAGTAGGAGCAAAAGCGAAAGAAACCGTTCAGGGCTGGTTGAATCAGCTTTATTTGGTGCAGGGAACACAGCGATTTGTGCTGCGATCGCCTTCAGAATCAACAACGCCTACAGCTCCGCTTAATCTGCTCTCGGCAACAGGGACGATTGATGCTAGCCTGCCCACCGATACCACCGAGCTGGATCAGCGAATTTCTCGCTACCGAAATCATCTCTTGCAAATGGTGCGCTGGACCACCGCCAGCAAAAAGCGGCTCCTGATCGGACTCCAGCCCGAAATCAGCACCCGTCAGCAAAGCGTCCTCACGCCCGAAGAAAAAGCCATCCTGACGGAACTGGGCGACAGCTACGCGAAGCGAGTCCAGACGGCTTACCCCAAACTTGTCGCTGCGGCTCAGCAGGTCACCAAAGGCACTGCCAACTCCACTGTGCTAGACCTGCATCAACTTTACGCTAACACCCCCGGGCAGGTTTTCCTCAGTCCCACCAGCGTTACCGATGAGGCAAATGCTGTGTTAGCAGAACGGTTTTTTAAGGCGATCGAGCAAAAGATGGCGATCGAGCCGAAGCCGTTTGGGTCGTAGGGGGTAGTTTAGGTCCGGCTATATTTTCTCCTCCCACAACACTGCCCTTTGAAGGATGTAGAGCTTCCTAATTCCATCTATCTCTTAGGAAGAGACCCTCTTTTGAGCAGGAGAATAATCCATGACCGCGATCCTTGAAACCGCAGCGCAGGCTGGCTCTTTTAGCCAACTCATGAATGCGTTTAAAACGGCTGATATTGAGCAAATGTTCCAGGGAGAAGGACCTTATACGATTCTGGCTCCCACTGACGAAGCCTTTGCAAAGCTGTCCGAAGAAACTGTGAACGATTTGATGCAGGATACCTACAAGCTGAAGCAGGTTTTGCTGTATCACGTTTTGTTTGGCGATGTGCGATCGGATGATCTGGCAGAAATTCACGAAGCACCCACGGCAGAAGGATCGATCGTGATTGTGGAGCAGAATGCAGACTGCATTAAGGTGAATGATGCTCAGGTAATACAAATGGATATTCTGACCGATAACGGAGTGATTCACGCGATCGATTCAGTGCTAATCCCGACAATTCTTGAGCCGTAATCGGTTACACCCTCATTCAGGGTAAAACGCCAGGATGAAATTCCACCTGGGAGAGAGAAGACGATCGATTGGATTTATCTCAAACGGGAGAATCGCTCGATTTCACGATCGCTGTACTCTTTTGAGGACTGATAAAAGGACATTGCCGAGCGAAATTAGCACCCTTATCTAAGAAGTGTTGTAAAAGCGGGTTGCTAGAAAAAGAGCAATACTGCGCTGAATTTAAGGAGAAAAGTCATGGAAGAAACAACGAATCAAAATCCGAACATGGGTGATCCGGCAGAAGCAGAACCCGGTCGAGGCGCACCTGGCGACCAGTGGGGCGTTCAAACCGCTCAGTCGATCGCGGTGAATGACCCTGAAGCGCGGATTCCCTCCAACGTCGATGTTGAGCAAAATATTCACCAGCTCGAAGAGTTTGCAAAGCAGGAAGGTGGCGAAGACGACCTTCACACGACCGACGGTTATGTGATCGACGAGTCCGGCAGAATTGATAACTTTGCGATCGAGCCGCCGATGTATATCGAAGAACACGGTGAAAAGATTTATCTTGACGAATAATTCTCTAACCCCTTTTGGGTTTGGAGGATTTTAGGACAATCCTCGATTAAAAACAAAAGATTGCAAATTTCGGCAGCAATTGGAGGCTTAGCTCATCCAGTTCTGCCGAATTTTTGATTGAACTAAAACTCTTTAAACCTTGCTCCGAGACCTCTCTCCGAATGATAATTCTCACGATCTAAATGCTTTTCAATCCCGTCTAATTTACCATTGAAAGGCGAAAAAATGCCTGATCTCGACTCTACTTATTTATTTAGGGGGCTGCATTATGGAGAGGTGATCAATTAACTCCATTCGATCGCGCAATGAGCGTTGACAAAATTACTGGCTTTGAGGTCAGTCGATCTCCGATTACACGCTATCGAAAGACCTTTACTGCCTTTCCAAATCGCCGGATTTGCTTCGAGTCGGTAGTGACGAAGAAAATGACGAAAAAAGCGGCTTAAACGAGTAAATCACTCATTACCATCGTGATGAGCAGTACAATTGCTCGTATGACTATCCCACTCGATCTCAACAACTGCGTGATTCTCGGCATCGACCCTGCGATCGCGACCATTGGCTTTGGTGTGATTCGTGGCAGTGAGGCACTAGAATACGGCGTCATTAAAACCCCGGCAAAATCGCCCATGTATGATCGCCTCAGCCAGATTCACACCGATATTAAAGCTCTGTGCGACATGGTGAAGCCCGATGTTGCGGCGGTCGAGATGCCCTTTTTTGGGCGCGATAACACTAATGCGGGAAAGGTGCTGCGGGCGTTGGGCGTTATCGAACTTGCGTTAGGCGACTGGGGATTGAGCGAGATCACGTTTCTACACCAGTCCCAGGTGAAAGCTGCCGTTGCTCAGTATGGAGCCAGCAAAAACGATATTAAGCAGGCTGTGATGCACATTTTTGGCTTGCCCAAGCCGCCTTCCCCCGATGACAGTGCGGATGGATTGGCGATCGCTTATGCTGCTCAGTGTGGCGCACGGGCAAATGTGGCGTAGGCGTTTTGCAGTTTCAATCTGCAGTTTCAACCCCCGACGGCTTTTCAAACTTTCTCCGAACCCATAGTCTGTCCCTTGCGGCAGATCATCCCCCCTGGGAGAGTTGTCACAATAAAGCGGAGAAGGACTGCGATTTTTGCCCAGAATTAGCGTTTAAGCTTTCTCCAATCGGTTCTTGATCGATCGGTGTCAAATCTCTAGATCTAGAGTAGGATAGTTTTGCTTAACGCCAGACATCCCTACCCATAGGGTTTTCTTGCCGCCTGATTTCGTTTTTTAATCACCTGTCATTTACGCTTGCTGTCATCCCAACGAGGACGCACCATGGTTCAAGACCTCGAACGCAACCGCACCGTTCAACCATTCCCTGAAGCGGCTCCTGCTGCCAACCCAGTGTTTTTCCGCACCTATAGCCGTCGCGGTGAGAAAACGGCAAATCTGCGCGAATCCTGGGATGAGGTTTGCGATCGAACGCTGCGCGGCATTGTTGAACTGGGCACCCTGACTCCCGAAGAAGCCGACCTGCTGCGGCGAATGCAGCAAGAGCTAAAAAGCTTACCTTCCGGTCGCTGGCTGTGGGTGGGCGGCACGAGCTGGATTCAAAAGCCCGAAAACTTCTCCGGCGCATACAACTGCACCAGCACAAACGTCACGGATTGGCGTGCCTTTGGCTTGATGATGGATCTCGCCATGATGGGCTGCGGTACAGGCGCAATGCTGGAACCCAAATACATTTCTCTGCTGCCTGCTATCCGCAATCGCCTCACGGTAAAAATGCAGGGCGACGTTGGGATGGCTTCCGCTGAAACCCGACAAGATGAAACGACGGTTGAAATCAACGGGAATCAGGTGCTCATTCGCGTGGGCGATAGCCGTAAAGGATGGGTCGATTCCTACCAGACTTTGCTGGAACTCTCTACAGATGAACGCTTTACTGACACTGTAGAAGTCACGATCGATCTCAGCCAGGTGCGTCCCGCAGGTGAACGGCTCAAGGGCTTTGGCGGCATGGCAAACCCAATTCGTCTGCCTGCCCTTTACGATCGCTGCGCGACAATTTTGAACAAGGCGAGTGCTTCGCAGAATGGAGGGAGCGGACGAAAGCTGACTTCGGTGGAGTGCTGCTTGCTGATCGATGAAGCGGCTGCCTGTGTGGTTGCCGGAAACATTCGGCGCAGTGCAGGGATGAGACAGTTTGATGCTGATGATCAGCTCGGCGCAACTGCAAAAGACAACCTCTGGATGCAGGATGCGGAAGGGAACTGGCGCATCGACCCGGAACGTGACGTGCTGCGAATGGCAAACCACACTCGCGTCTTCCATCGCAAGCCAACCCTGGAAGAATGCACTGATGCCGTTCGTAAACAGTTCTATTCAGGAGAAGGAGCGATTCAGTTTGCGCCAGAGGCGATCGCCCGCAGCAATGCCGATTTGCTAAAAACGGCTGAATTAAAATCTGAATTCCTCCAGGCTTATGTGCAGGGTAATGGCGCTGCCTGGATTCAGCAGCAGGTTCCAGGAATTGCTGACGAGGAGATACAGCATCGACTAGGACGCTATGGGCTAAACCCCTGTGGTGAGATCCTGGGCGAAAATTTCCACTGCAACTTAGCGGAAGTCCATCTCAATCAGCTCAATCCCAACAATCTGGAAGACCAGGAAGCTGCCTTTACTGCTGCTGCCCTTTCGGTTGCTGCCCTGCTGAATCACCAGTTCCAGGAGCCGCGCTATCGCTACTCTCGATCGATCGACCCAATTGTGGGCGTTTCGTTCACCGGGCTGTTTGACTTCTTTGTGCAGGCATTTGGCGTGGAGTGGCTGCACTGGTGGGAGCAGGGTCGTCCTGATACGATGACGGGTTTGCAGTTCAAGCAGCGCGAAAAAGAATATCTGATGCGATGGAAGGAAACGGTGCAGCGCGTGGTGTGGGATTACTGCGATCGCCACAAATTGCAGCGTCCCAATCGCTGTACGACGGTTCAGCCTGCGGGAACCAAGTCGCTCCTGACGAGTGCAAGTCCGGGCTGGCATCCGCCCAAAGCGCAGCGGTTTATTCGCCGCATCACGTTCCGCAAAAACGATCCGGTCGCGCTTGCTTGTCTGGAGTACGGCTACAAGATTGTTCCCTCTCAGTCCGACAAAGACGAACAGGGACGGCTGCTAGACGATGCTTTTGATCCGCGCTGTACCGAGTGGCTGGTCGAGATTCCGGTCGAAGTGCCCTGGGCAAATATTCCAGGAGCCGATCGCGTCGAGATCTCTAAGTTCAACGCATTGGCGCAGATGGATTTTTATATGCAGGTGCAGCGGCACTACACGACGCACAACACGTCTGCAACGATCGAACTCCGCGAAGCCGAAGTTGAGCTACTGGCACAGCGAATCTACGACGCAATCCAGAACAACGAAGGCTATATCTCTGCTGCACTGCTGGCACGGTTCGATGATCACCAGACCTTCCCGCGTCTGCCCTTTGAGCCGATTACAAAAGAAGAGTACGATCGCCTCAGCCGTGAAGTGGTCGAACGTCGTCAAACTGATGACTTCCACTATGCCCTCAGCCGCTACGATTCGGGAGAACTGAGCGAAGCGGGTCCGGCAGGCTGTGACAGCGACAAATGTATGCTGCCTGAGTCAAAGTAGAGCTGTAACGCTTCAGGCGATCGACAAATTTGTTTGAGCCTTCGATCAGGGGTGGAATTGTTCCACTCCTGATTTTTTTGCCTCGCTTATTGCTCCAGCACACTCATAAACTTCCCTGGCGCAAACGGAGCCGGAATAATGGGCGTGAATTGAACGCGATCGGTTGCAATCCGCTTTACATAGAACTCGTTAATCCGGTGATTCACCCATTCTCGTGAACCAATGATCCAAATTTGCCCTTTCTCGCCATCGGAAAACGGCAGCAGTTCACTGAACTCTGTAGACATGATATTTTTGCCTCGCTAAGCGTTGATTTGTAGAGAAGAAAAGCCTAAGGCGTGGTTTTCCCAACCACTCATTTCGCATTAGCAAGGCGATCGATCGTAAGATCATCACAGCCTAGCCTCCTGCTCATCTCAGGAAGTTAGGTTAGCTGGTTAGTGGTGCTCGTAACACTCCTAATCAGCGTCCTCACCTTAAGCTTTGTCTACTGGTACTCAATAACCAGTGTTGATCAGCATAAGGGAAGGATTCGCTGCATGCAAGCGTAGTGGGAAGTTTCTTCGGTGCGGGAGGCATAGTGTTTGAGTCGGATTGCATCTCACACTTGATCCAGAAGCTTTTTAGGAGGTTGCTGCATGAGAAGAGCCAGTAAGGATGATACACCCTGCGGCAAATGATACTAATATGTACAGATACTACACCTGAAAATATACGGAAGAATTCTTCCTATCCAGCCAAAATCGCCCAATATACAGAAAATTTCTATCGATCTACCTGATTAGAATGATCTATAGAAGGATTCAGTCTATCCTTCGAAACCAGATGGATAGGCTGAAAGATTCGGTCTATGAATAGTTAGCCTTCACATCCTGATTTTAATGAAGTATTTTTTCCCTAAATTTCTGTAATATGATTAAGCTCTGGCATGTTATCGCTGCAAAGATTTTTATAACCTTGTTACTTTGGTGCTTGCCTTTACTTTTTGCTCCGAAGACTTTTTTTGATTGGGTGGGAATTCCTTTTTGTGAACCTGGAATATTTAACCGCTTATTAGGTAGTGCCTACGCTGCGCTTGTCGTGGCATATTGGTATGGGCTAGTAGAGGCTAGAAATGGTGGCTCTGCTATAGCAACAGTTCAGATGGGATTTGTTAGTAATGGTGTTGCTGCAATAATTCTAGGAGTATTTGGCTTCAAGGGAAGTTGGTCAAATTGGTCTACTTTGGCACAGGTCTATATGTGGCTGTTATTTTCAGCAACAGTCCTCATCACATTAGGTTTTATTATAACTGGATTAATTCCAACGAAAAACTCGGCATCAGGAATGGGTAATATCTAAACAAACATAGATGCGTTTTGGATTAGTTTTTGGATTAGTTTACTGTGAATAGACCTGACCTAGAAAATTCCTGGGCTAAAAAATCAGAAAATTTAGAAGAAGACAATCTGCTATGGAGGCAGTACAACGTTTTTACTGACTTATTCAAGTTTTATGTAAACACAACGTGGCAAGTGATAACTTGGTTTTACGCAATTACAGGTGCAATCCTTGTGTATTACTTTGATCACGCACCAAAGAATCCTCATCTCAGATACGCTCTCCTGCTGCCTGCCGTTTTGAGTTTCGGATTTTCTCAAATTTTTAAAGTCGGAGCGCGTCAAAATAAGGATTTAGCTGATTGGCTTGACTATATTCGTTCACAACTAAATCTTCCAGGAAGACCCCATGTTGAGATTCTTCATCTGTTCTTAGAGCAAAGTAGCAAGCTATTTTTAGTGGTTACAATCGGTCTTATAATTGCATTTGTTTCGAGTTTCTTTAACCTTTTTGCGGCAGGCTAACCATTGCATGTACCGGACGAATTAAAAACCTCTGTCTTCGCTTTAATACTTACTTGCCGCCGGTGATGCTAGCCGTTGGGCTGCTTAAGTTCCCGGTTGAGACACCCCTCAGGAAACGTTGGTGCAGAGTTAAAATTTTAAGGTAATTCAATTTCCCATTCTTTAGAACAAAGTTCCTTGAATTACATCAGGCTGAGGAGTTTTTGGTTTAGGTGGCCAAAAGACACCGAGTACAACCCATGTGTTATACGGAAACACTGTACCCATGAAGAAACGGGTATCTTTAGTTTCGTTACATAGTTCATCAAGGAATTTGCGACGAACGCTCAAAGCTGCTTGCTCTTCATCACCTAAACGAGCCACTTCATTTAGCCAAAGTACCCCTAGTTCCCAGTCCTCAATCATAGCGTTATGAGGTCTGCTGCTATCGTTGCATTCGAAGACGTAACTAAACTTGTAGGGTATCTTGCGAAGAGGCTTCTGAACAGGTCCAAAAAGAGTCAATTGATCAAACAGTGACTGCCATTCTGGTTTCCATTCGGGATCAGCGGATTCTATCTTCAAATCAAGTACTTTTGTAGGCTGAACAATACCAAGCGATACGCGCTCGGATTCATGCAACTCTCGTAATTGCTTTACTGTGTAAACTGGAACTGGATCAATAATCTGACGACGTTCTCTCCATCCGTTTTTCGTGGAAAGTGGTTCTCCTAAAACGCGGAGCGTATCTAAAATTGGTTTTCTGCTTTCCTTCCTTCGATCATTACCAGCTCCATATGGGAATAAATCAACTTCTATCCATTGATATTTTCGGAATTGTTGGTTTCTTGGTCTATATCGGTAATCGATTGGATAAAGCCTTACCCACTCACCCTGCTCAGTTATACCAGCCGTACAAACAAGCTCTTGATAACCCCTAGATGGATGTGGGTAGGTCATTACATTTATAAAAACTTTGGTTCTGATTGCTTGGTTACTCATGTTGAATATCCCAAGTGTTTAATTGACATATCAATTGAAATTGCCAAATGTTGAGCTAAAACATTACGATGACAGCAATTTGGATTGGCTTCCATACAAACTAAGACGCTAGGCTCCGATTGCAACATCCTAATTACATTAGCTAGATCCTTTTCACAGGAAGAAAGATTCAAACGGTAATTCTCAAACAACGTTATGTATTGATTCTCAGAACCTATACATTCACGTTCTGAACCCGGTATTCCCAAGCCAGGAAAGTGTTGATAGTCTATATTGAGGGAACTACATAAGCGAGACAGAGTACTCTTATGGAAGCCATACCGACGCGAGATAGGATTGTGTCGCACGTCAATTAACCGAGATATGCCGGACTCCATAAGGAGGTTCAGGAACTCATCAACGGTTTTCCCTTCATAGCCAGCAGTATAAATACATCTCTTTGCAACTGGGCGTTTTTCTTTTCTTCTACCGGGAAGCTCACTATTGATCGTGAACCAAGAGTATTTGTCATAAATTAAATTTATTAACTTCTGCCCAGATAGCTTTCCGTAGGTTGCAATAATTTGACAAATATCTTTACTAACATCACTAGGCAATGTCACATCTAGGCTTTCTCCTAAAGGAGTAAGTCTCCAACGATTATCAGTCCCTTTTTCTAAGAAACCATTGCGAATGAGTGAATCAGTTTCCTGATTGAGAGTAAAAGAATAGGGACCGTATCGATATGGAATAAATTGATAAAATGTTTTGCCTCCATGAGACGGTGTTTCACAAGACAACAAAAAAGCCCACTTCATCATTTGCACACTAGAGGCTGTCCCCCCAATTTGCTGAAGTATCATCAGTAAAGCTTTTTGCCGATTTAGCACCTTATCAATCTCGGGTTAGTTCATTTATACTATATTGTCTCACAAGATGGCTTGAGAGTTAACCTGGTATTAAGATAGCTGTCTATTCTACCTCACGAGCTTTTCAACCGGCATTCCGCAGATTGAGATTGATAAAGAATGGAATACTAGAAAGTACTTCCATGCAAGGCTTTCGGAAGCTGCGCTTGTCTTAACCAATTCTCACTCATGAGACGCGTTGACTTAATCGCTATTAGTAATCATTATCTATACCCCTTGCTTAGCAAGGCATCTAGAGATCAACTTCTGAAAATAATCCTGTCTCACCTGCGGAAACTGGGTTTTAGTGTTGAAACTGGCGGTGAAGATTCTGGAAAGCTTCTAATTTCTCTAGATTTGTGCCGGCAGTAGTCCAACACTTCGTTAGTGCGGACGGTACAGAGGTTATTGATGAGTATTCAAGCTTGTCTGCCGCCGCACAACTGCACCGTTAGCTGAACGTTGGCGAAAAAGATTGAGGTCTTGATCGCCTATTTCAACAACCTGGCATGAATTTGAGTAGAGCTATAATTTAAGCCAAACGATTTCAAGCAAGGATTATGACCACAGTAGCGATCGTCCCAATCTTTGGTGTAAACGGTGAGAAATCCTATTAGGCGATTGGAGGTGAATGAGAGTTGTTATCGACACAAACATTCTCATCACTGCTGTTTTGCGCGATCGACCCAATGATGTAATAGAACTATTTTGCTCTGACGCTGTTCTATGAATCTTTCTCCTGCTCTACAAGAGGCGATCGCAATCCATTCACAATGTCACGGCTTGCATTCTCTTTGCATTGGGCCACAATCTTAATGTAAGCAGTCGCAATCGTAATGTATCGAGCTGCAACCATAATGTAAGCCCTGACAGAATCAGTGGAAACTGATGCATCCCTTATCTAGGAAATGAACACGGCAGCGATCGTCCCAATCTCCGAATCGTGAAAAATCCTATCGGGCGATCGCAGAGGCGAATGAGAGGTGTCATTGACACAAACGTTCTTGTTTCTGCTGTTTTGCGCGATCGAGATCCAGAACTGACAATTCAGTTCATTGTTAACAGCGTGAGTTTGAGTGGGTCGTCTCGCAGGAAATCCTGGTCGAGTATAAGGAAGTATTGAGCAAGCGCAAATTTCGATTAACGCAAAAAACAAGAGATCAGCCCTTTGAGCTACTGGATGCCTTTCCAAACTGCGTGGATGTTAATTTATCCATTGATTTCCCTACAAGATCCCAAACACGCCAAGTTTTTAGCCTGTGCGATCAGCCTCAGATGCAGACTTCCTAATTACAGGCTAAATACAGGCGATACAGACCTCGCTGAGGGACAGAACTGAGTAGAGGCAGCGATCGTCATGGTAGCCATGTTCAAAAGCGTTTTCTACGACGCATAGGGCTAAGGTTGTCCCCCGCCCTTAATTCCGAAAAAACTAACTCTTCTCAAAGTCCCCCAAAATTGGGGGATTTAGGGGGCGATGCAAAACATTCGCAAAGATTCAACCATCCTCTCCCCTTTCTATAAATTCCCTTAATCAGAACAATCCCAAAATATTGATTAAGTTGAATTTATATTCAATGAGCATTCACTCACGATTTTGTAACGGAGTGTAAAGAAATCGCACAGTTTTTTTATCAATTTGTGTCACTTAAGCGCCCGATCGCCCTTTTGGTAAGGCTTTTCATGGTACAAACACCTATGTACCTCAAACTGTCGGCGGTTCGTCTCATCATCTAGCCTTGGACTGAACTGCTATCTTCCTGTAGGCGTTTATTGCGTTCCGCAGTTGCAGCCCGACCCCGACAGCCCGTGCCTCAGCCTAGAATCCAAGGAGCCTAACCGCATGTTCACCCACGTCAAGCCCGCGATCAGGCATATCGCGCCCGACAACCTCAATGGGCGATCGCTGATCAAAGTGGTCTATGTCGTGCTAGAGCCGCAGTACCAGAGTGCCCTCTCGGCGGCTGTCCGATCGATCAACGCGAACAATCCTAATCTGGCGATCGAAATTAGCGGCTATTTGTTAGAAGAACTTCGCAGCCCTGAAAACTACGAAGCCCTTCAGAAGGATGTTTCAGAAGCCAATGTCTTTATCGCCTCGCTGATCTTTATTGAAGAACTGGCAGAAAAAGTTGTTGCTGCGGTCGAACCCCACCGCGATCGCTTAGATGTGGCAGTGGTCTTTCCCTCAATGCCGCAGGTGATGCGCCTGAACAAGATGGGGACTTTCTCAATGGCGCAGTTGGGTCAGTCGAAGAGTGCGATCGCCCAGTTCATGCGGAAGCGCAAAGAGCAGTCGGGCAGCAGCTTCCAGGACGCAATGCTAAAGCTCCTCAATACGCTGCCGAAGGTGCTGAAATACCTGCCGATGGACAAGGCGCAGGATGCCCGGAACTTTATGCTCAGCTTCCAGTACTGGCTGGGCGGCTCCTCTGAGAACCTGGAAAACTTTTTGCTGATGCTGGCGGATAAGTACGTCAAACCCTCTGGCAATCCGTCTGGGAAGGCGATCGTCTATCGGGATCCCGTCACCTATCCCGACATGGGCATCTGGCATCCCCTCGCGCCCCAGATGTACGAAGACCTGAAGGAGTACCTGAACTGGTACAGCACCCGTCAGGATGTCCCCGAAGATGTGAAAGATCCCCTGGCTCCCTGCGTCGGTCTGGTGCTTCAGCGAACTCACCTGGTGACAGGTGATGACGCGCACTATGTGGCAATGGTGCAGGAATTGGAATGCATGGGTGCAAAAGTCGTGCCCGTCTTTGCAGGCGGTCTGGATTTCTCGAAGCCCGTCGATGCCTACTTCTATGACCCGATCAAGAAAGACCAGGCCTTGGTAGACGTGGTGATTTCCCTCACCGGATTTGCGCTGGTGGGCGGTCCCGCTCGTCAGGATCACCCGAAGGCGATCGACTCCCTCAAGCGATTGAACCGTCCCTATATGGTGGCGTTGCCGCTGGTGTTCCAGACGACCGAAGAATGGCAGGACAGCGATCTGGGTCTGCACCCGATTCAGGTGGCGTTGCAGATTGCGATCCCCGAATTGGATGGGGCGATCGAACCGATCATTCTCTCTGGGCGAGATGGCGCAACAGGCAAGGCGATCGCGCTGCAAGACCGGATCGAGGCAATCACGCAGCGGGCAATGAAGTGGGCAAACCTGCGCCGTAAGCCGAAGCTGCACAAGAAAGTAGCGATCACGGTGTTCAGCTTCCCGCCGGATAAGGGCAACGTGGGTACAGCGGCTTACCTGGATGTGTTCGGCTCCATTTACGAAGTGCTAAAAGCTCTGCGCGACAACGGCTACGACGTGCAGGACGTGCCCGAGTCAGCAGAAGCTCTGATGCAGGAAGTGATCCACGATGCTCAGGCGCAGTACACCAGCCCAGAGCTGAATATCGCCTACCGGATGTCGGTTCCTGAATACGAGGCATTAACCCCCTACTCACAGCGACTTGAAGAAAACTGGGGTGCGCCTCCCGGACATCTGAATACCGACGGCGAAAATCTGCTGGTATTTGGTAAGCACTTCGGCAACGTCTTTATTGGCATTCAGCCCACCTTTGGCTACGAAGGCGACCCGATGCGGCTTTTGTTCTCGCGATCGGCAAGTCCTCACCACGGTTTCGCGGCATACTACACTTACCTGGAGCGGGTTTGGCAGGCAGATGCCGTGCTGCACTTTGGAACCCACGGTTCGCTGGAGTTTATGCCTGGTAAGCAAATGGGGATGTCGAATGAGTGCTATCCCGATTCGCTGATTGGCACAATTCCCAACCTCTACTACTACGCAGCAAATAACCCGTCCGAAGCGACGATCGCCAAGCGTCGAGGCTATGCCGAAACGATCAGCTACCTCACCCCGCCTGCCGAAAACGCCGGACTCTACAAAGGGTTGAAGGAACTGAGCGAACTGATCGCGTCTTATCAAACCTCGAAGGAGAGCGGACGGGCGATTCCGATCGTGAATGCGATTATCGAGAAGTGCCGCCAGGTCAACCTCGATAAGGACATCACTCTGCCTGAAAATGACGCTTCTGAACTGAGTCTGGACGATCGCGATTCGCTAATCGGCAAGGTCTACATCAAACTGATGGAAATCGAGTCGCGCCTGCTGCCCTGTGGTCTGCATGTGGTGGGTAAACCGCCGTCTGCCGAAGAAGCCGTCGCAACTCTGGTGAATATCGCCGGACTCGATCGCCCCGAAGAAAGCATCAAGAGCCTTCAGCGCATTATTGCCGAAAGCATCGGACGCGAGATGGACGAGATTTACCGAAACTCCGATCGGGGTGTGCTGGTGGATGTGGAGCTGCTGTTCAACATCAATCAGGCGGTGCGATCGGCAGTCGCAGCCATGGTGAAAGAACAAACCGATGCCGAAGGGCGCGTCTCCAAAGTCACCAAGCTCAATTTCTTCAACATCGGACGCAAGGAACCCTGGATTGAATCGCTGACCCAATCGGGCTATCCGAAGGTCAATGCCGACGATATCAAGCCCCTGTTCGAGTATCTGGAGTTTTGTCTGAAGCAGGTGATTGCGGATAACGAGCTGGGCGCACTGCTCAAAGGTCTGGAAGGCGAATACATTCTGCCTGGTCCTGGCGGCGACCCGATTCGGAACCCGGATGTGCTGCCCACAGGTAAGAACATCCACGCGCTGGATCCCCAATCCATCCCGACGACCGCAGCCGTTCAGGGCGCGCAAATTGTGGTTGAAAGACTGCTCGATCGCCAAAAGGCTGAAAACGGCGGTGCGTACCCGGAAACGATTTCCTTCGTCCTCTGGGGGACAGACAACATCAAGACCTACGGCGAATCCCTAGCGCAGGTAATGATGCTCGTCGGCGTGCGTCCGGTCCCCGATGCGCTGGGCCGCGTGAACAAGCTGGAAATGATTCCCTTAGAAGAACTGGGTCGCCCCCGGATCGATGTGGTGGTGAACTGCTCTGGTGTGTTCCGCGATCTGTTTATTAACCAGATGAATCTGCTCGATCGCGCCATCAAAATGGCAGCGGAAGCCGATGAGCCTGTGGAAATGAACTTTGTTCGCAAACACGCGATCAAGCAAGCAGAAGACATGGGCATCAACCTGCGTCAGGCAGCCAGCCGCGTCTTCTCGAATGCTTCTGGCTCCTATTCGTCGAACATCAACCTGGCGGTGGAAAACAGCACCTGGGAAAACGAGGCAGAGCTACAAAATATGTACCTGTCGCGCAAATCCTTTGCCTTCAACTCGGACAATCCGGGCATGATGGATCAAAACCAGGATTTGTTCACCTCTGCCCTGAAGACGGTAGACGTGACGTTCCAGAATCTCGACTCCTCGGAGATTTCGCTGACGGACGTATCCCACTACTTCGACTCTGACCCGACAAAGCTGGTGGAAACGCTGCGGAAGGACGGCAAAAAGCCTACTGCCTACATCGCAGACACGACGACGGCAAATGCCCAGGTGCGTACTCTCTCGGAAACCGTTCGTCTCGATGCTCGTACCAAACTCTTGAATCCCAAGTGGTATGAGGGAATGCTGTCCCACGGCTACGAAGGAGTCCGCGAACTCTCGAAGCGATTGGTGAACACAATGGGCTGGTCTGCGACCGCAGGGGCAGTAGACAACTGGATCTATGAAGACACCAACACCACGTTCATCAAAGACGAGGAGATGCGGAATCGCCTGATGAACCTCAACCCCCACTCGTTCCGCAAGGTCGTCACAACCCTGCTGGAAGTGAACGGGCGCGGCTACTGGGAAACCTCCGAGGAAAACCTGGATCTGCTGCGGGAGCTGTATCAAGAAGTGGAAGACCGGATCGAAGGCGTGGAATAACTGCAATTGCAAGATCACCCGCCTGGGTGATCCACTCTAACGAGGTAGAACGTCGATCGACCCCCGTATCTTAAGGAAAGATAAGTGACGTTCATGGAATTGACCCAGCAGGGGGCTGCTGGGTTTTTTATTGAAACTTTTAGGCTGGATTGCCTCGATTAGTTGCCTCGTTAATTGCCTCGACTGGTTGCCTCAGGTGATTGACCCGCCTACTTCTTGAACCGGTCGCGCCCGCCGCATCATCATCAGTCCTTTGTGGCCATGGGGTTCGCCAATCATCACAACAGAGCAGGGGATGTGTCGCAGGGCGCGATTGGTAATATCGCTCAGAATCAGTTCGCCTGCCGCCCGATCGCGTCGTCGTGAATTTCGCATCACCACCAGATCGTGAGCGCGTGAAGCTTCGATGATCGCCCCCGCAATATCGCCCGATCGCACAATCTGAATATTGGGATAGACAAAGGGCACATATTTAGCAACGAGCATCCTGAGCTGAGATTCGATCCAGGCTTCGCGCTCTGGTGGACTGTAGCGATCGCAAACATGCAGCAAGGTAATGCTTGCATTGTTGGCATCTTCCAGAATGTCAGCAAACAGCAGAAGCTGGATGGACTCACGAGTAGGATTGTCGATCGGAACCAGAATTCGCCGGAAATTCGAGGGCGAATCGAGCAGGCGCATAATCGCCACCGGACAGTGAGATGCCCATAAAACGCGATCGATCACGTTACCAAATAGTCGGGCGCGGATGCCCTGCGTTCTGCCCCAGCCCATCGCGATCAGATTGGCGTTTTGTTCTCGGCTGGCACGGCTAATGCCCTGAGCGGTGTCATCGTCAATTCTTAAAACGGGCGTTGCGTTTGCACCCAGGCTTTGACAAGTTTCGGTTGCCTGCCGCAAAAATGCTTCGCCTTGCTGAATGTCAGAGTCAACTTGGGGCGAATCCATATGGACATGACCTGACGCGATCGACAAAGGCACAATTCTGCCTGCCTCATGCCGTGCGAAAAGAGCCGCCATTTCCAGCAAGTTACGCTGCGTTTGGGGGTTGTAAATCGGCACAACGATCGTTAATGGGCGATGCGCTTCTGGGGCGTCGCTGAAAGAGTCGATCGCCAAAGCTTCGGGTAGGTTAGTGCTGGGGGTTAAGCCACTGGCTGCACGGGCAGTAATAATCGGTCCCAGCGTTGCCGTCACCACAAACATGACAATGACGGTATTTAGCACATCTTCGCTGATAATGTTTGCCCGAAAGCCTACAAACGCTGCTGCCAGAGTAGCCGCAACTTGAGGAAGCGACAGCGACCACATGGTAATCATTTCTCGCCAGCCGTAGCCAAAGAGAAACTTAGTACCGAGTGCTGCCAAAAACTTACTGCCGATCAAGCCCAGGACGATCGCCAGCGTCAGTTCGATATTGCCCAGGCTGCGGATAAAACCGGGAATGTTAATAATCAGCCCCGTATTGACAAAAAAGATGGGAATAAACAGCACACTTCCCACAAACAGGATCTTTTCCTTGACTGAACCTTCTCCCACCGCAGTGTTGACTGCCAGCCCGGCTAAAAACGCACCGACAATTTTTTCAATGCCAATGAGTTCTGCACTGATCGACGCAATGAACACCACCAGCAGCACAAACAAAAACTGATTGCCCTCTGCATCGCCCGATCGCCGAAAAAACTCCTTGCCCAACCAGTTAAAGCCAAACAGAATAACCGCAGAATAGATCAGCAGCGATAGCAGCAAGCTCGCCAGACTAAAAACGCTGAAATCTCCTTTATTGATGCCTACACAAATCGCCAGCACCAGCAGCGCACCAATGTCCGTAAAAATGGTTGCGCCGATCGTCACCGTCACGGCTTCATTGTTCACTAAACCCAGGCGACTCACGATCGGATACGCCAGCAGCGTATGAGATGCCAGCAGCGATCCAATCAGCACCGAGGAATTCCAGCCAAAGCCAAACACTCGCCCGACCGCAATTCCCGTAAGCAGGGGAAACAGAAACGTCAAAAACCCAAACCCCGCCGATCGATGCTTGGTTGCACGAAACTGTTCCAGGTCAATTTCTAACCCGGCAACAAACAGCAGGTACACCAAGCCGATATCCGACAGCAAGTGCATTGTTTCCGACTCATTGCTGAGCAGCCGCAGCGCATTTGGACCTAAAATCACGCCCGCAATGAGCAGTCCGAGCAGTCCGGGTAGCCGAATCCGCTCAAATGCGATCGGCACAATGAGAATGACTGCCAGCAGCAGAGCAAAGGAAACAATCGGTTCGAGTTGCATAGTTCCTGAAAAAAACTGCGAAGGCAAAGCAGAACAGGCACTCAGCCTACCTCGATCGCCAAAGCAGAGAATCCATCAATGGAAAGAGCAGCCGTTTCGAGAGCAGACTCAGGGAAGGATTGTGGGAGAACCAGGGCAGGGGGAGTACTTTAGTAATTGTTATTCGTCATTGGTCATTCGTGACCCTGATGAATCATGATCCATTACCAGTTGCCAATCACCACGAACGGCTAATCACGATCGCCTTCAACATTTGCCCTAACCTTTATTGTTTTCCTTCACTTAACAAACTCCCCCCTTCCTAACCTTCTGTAAAGTTTTACGGATTGATTAATCCCTTCGATCGCAAATCTCGCTAGTATCGCCATATCCCTTCTCATAACCGGATGCCGATCGACTATGCGCTTCTCACGTCCCTCTGTTCCGCCTGAAGTGGAAACGCAAACCCGAATCCTGGAGGCAGCCAAAAAGCTGTTTGCTCGGCGGGGCTATGACGGGACGACGACGCGAGATCTGGCGCAAGCTGCGGGCGTGGCAGAAGGCACAATTTTTCGTCACTTCGAAAGTAAGAAGGCGATTCTGATCGAAGTCGCAACGCAAGGCTGGGTGGAACTGCTCACCGATCTGCTGACGGAGCTGAGCGAAATGGGCAGCTATAAAGCGATCGCTCAAGTGATGAAAAAGCGAATGCTCAACCTGCACAAAAACGCTGACCTGCTGCGAGTCTGCTTTCTAGAAGCGCAATTTCACCCCGATTTGCGCCAGCAGATTCAAACCGATGTGATTGTCAAAATGACTGACGTGGCAGAAGCCTTCTTTCAAACCGCCATGGATCAGGGAATTTATCGCCGTATGAATCCGCGTGTTGTGGCTCAGGTGTTTCTAGGAATGTTTACGATCGCCGGATTTAGCCAGGATTCGATTATTCCCGATGGCGCATCGCCGCAGGCATTTATCGAAATGGCAGAAGGGATGGCAGATATTTTCCTGAATGGCGTTCTCACCCCAGACCCTGCTCACTAACTGCCGCCTGCTCATCCGTTGCCTGTGGTGGGTCGCCGTCCTAACAAGAATCAATGTCTATCGCGCACATCATTCTCGGTCTGCTTCAGCAGCAGCAAAGGACGGGCTACGACCTGAAAACAGGCTGTTTTGACGACTGCATCGCTCATGTCTGGCAGGCAGACCAGTCGCAGATTTACCGCACACTCGAAAAACTGGAGGCCCAGGGCTGGGTAGACTGCACCGTCGAGATTCAGCACGATCGCCCCAATCGCAAGGTTTACCAAATCACCCAGGCAGGCAAAGCCGAACTGAATCAGTGGCTTCAGACTCACCAATCCTTGCCGATCGTGCGGGAACCGTTGCTCATGCAGCTTTACCTCGCCTCAGACCTATCGAATGAAGCAATCGTTGCCCTACTCGAACAAGAGCAAACTGCCCATCAAATGCGGCTGGCAAAGTGTGAAGCCGTGCAGCGCGATGTTCCTCTTGCTCAGGAAATGCCCTCACTCCAGCTGCCTGCCCGCCGCGAAAAGGTGATTCATCAGCTCGTGCTGGAACTGCTCCGCCGTAAAGAGCAAACCTATCTGGACTGGCTCCAGGAAGCGATCGAGCAAATTCGCGCCTGTTCCTAAGCCGATTCCTGCCTGCTCAAAACCTGCCCAATCGCCTGAATCAGAGCCTCAGGATCAAAAGGCTTTGCCAGGTGGCACTGGTATCCGGCGGCAAGGGCTTCCTGCCGTTTGTTAGCAGAGGTGTAGGCAGTCAGGACAATTCCGGGAAGGGCATGGTTCTGAAGTTCCGAACGGCTGCGAATCTCCTGCATTAGCCGATAGCCGTCCATTTCCTGCATTCTGATGTTGCTAATCAGCAGATCAAATTGGCTTTCTGATTCGTCTGCGGCAAGTGCCTGCAAAGCTGCCTCGGCAGAAGTGACCGTCTTAACGATCGCCCCTTCATGCTCCAGCACAAACCGGACAAACTGAAGCGTCGGCACTTCATCATCCACTGCCAAGACGCGAACTCCTGCTAGATCAAAGGCAGTCTGCGGCGTTGATTCAGCCAATGGAACGATCGCTGGCTGGAGCCCGGCAACCGTGGCATAAGTCGCTGCAAGGACGGAAACGGGATGTGCCCTCGCTTACCCTGAACTTTCACCCCGCTTCCGCACCTGCTTGTAGCATCGAATAAAACGCGCCTCAGCTCAGACCCTACGCGACGCTGCGCTGTGCCGAATTAGGCTCCATTCTGATCGGTGCTTCAGGATGAAGGTAGGACTTGATCTGAGCCATTACTTTGTTAACGCTCTCTTCCACCATTTCCAGGTGCGTCTGGCAGTTAACTTCTGGATTGAGCGGCGGCTCGTAAGGATCATCGATTCCGGTAAAATTCTTGATTTCGCCTGCTCTTGCCCGCTTATAGAGTCCTTTTACGTCACGCTGTTCGCACACTTCGATCGGCGTGCTGACGTAGACTTCCATAAAGTCACCAATTTTCTCTCGCACTTCATTCCGAATTTCACGGTAAGGCGAAATCGCGGAGACCAAAACAATGACCCCATTCCGGGTCAGCAGATTCGCCACAAAGCCAATCCGGCGAATGTTCTCATCCCGATCGGCTTTACTGAAGCCCAACCCTTTTGTCAAATTTTCACGGACGACATCGCCATCCAGCACCTCTAGCTTGTAGCCTTGTGCCCGCAATTCTTTTTCAACTGCCTGGCAAATGGTGGTTTTACCTGCTCCACTCAACCCGGTGAACCAGACTGTTAATCCGCGCTTTTCGACTTTCATTGAACCTCCAGACGATAGTGACTTGAAACATTTATATAGCGGACAGTCGTTTTGTGAAAGCGGTGCTTCCTCATTGCCAGCCAGACTTTTATCGCTGACGTTACTCAAGCATGAATTCCTGAACGGAATGTAGCAAACTCAGAGAAAAAAGATTGGAAGGACAACAAAACTGCCGCAGCCTTGAATCAACCGTTCGTCAATACTGCAAAGGGATGCTGCGAAAGAGAATTCCCAATTTTACCTTTTTGCTCATCCCTCGGCTCCTTTTTCCGAATGGCACGCTCTAGAACTTGAAAACGTGTTTAAGACGACTGCTGCGAAAGGCGACGCACGCTTTCACCCCCCAGTAGCCGATCGGCAGACCGCAGAATCTGAGGAATCTCGCTGGCATGGGGGCTATTTCGCAGGCATTGCGTGAAGTCAACTTCGCTGGCGCAATCGGCTTTTCTGCCGAAGAACCAGTGTCCGCCGTTTCCCAGCAGGTTGTACCGCATTTTGGCAAAGTCGTGCATATCGTATGCTTGAACCAGATTAAACAGCCAGAGAATTATAGGAATGTTGATATGGTATGGGGTTTCTTCGGGCTGCGGTAAGCCAACATGCCAGGTTCGATACCAGGATTCACCAAGTGCCTCGATCGCCGCCTGCTCTAATCGATTCAAAATGGGCGGCAGCAGTTCCCCAGCGCGCTCCAGCAAAGCCAGCGTTTTCAGATGTTCGTCAAAATCCTGTGGACGGGCGGCTCCGACGCTTAGGGTATGCACCTGCGGCTGACTGAGGCAAAACAGATTGTTAAAGACGATCGGGCTCAGGGGCGCACAAAGGTCGATCAGCTTTTGCGAGGGCTGATAGAGCATTCCACCCTTATTGGAGGGGCTGATGATAAACACGCCCATCTCATGCCGGGTTGCTGCCTCGATCGCTGCCCAGTTGGTCTGATTAATGTAATACCAGTGCAGATTGACGTAATCGAATTGGTCGGTGTCGATCGCCCGGATGATCACATCGAGCGGGGCATGGGTCGAAAAGCCAATGAAGCGCACCTTACCCTGTTGCTGAAGCTTCTGCGCCACCTCCAGGCAGCCGCCGGGGCGAATCGATTGATGCAGTAGCTCTGCGTTGTTGATGCCGTGCAGCCCCAGTAGATCGACGTGATCGAGCTTCAGGTAAGCCAGCGATCGGTGAAAAGTGTCCTCGAATTCCTTGGGGCTATCAGTCGGGGCAACTTTTGTTTGTACGATGATTTGGTCGCGAGGGAGTTTGGGCAAAATGCGTCCAAGCTGCATTTCGGATGTGCCGTAGCCTCGCGCGGTTTCAATATGAGTAATGCCAACTTCGAGTGCCCGCCGAATTGTTGCCTCTAAATTTGCCTGGTTATCTACCGGGATATCGCCCGGTGAAACGTCCTGCCACTTGTACTGATAGCGCATTCCACCGCAGGAGAACACAGGCATCAACAGGTTGGTTCGTCCAAATCTTCGGTATTCCATCAAGGTTTCGCCCACGACTCGTCAGGAAGGTATCATGGCGAAGGCAAGCCGCTCCGCCCTAAAACTGGCAATAATAAAACTAACGAAACTTTATGCAGTCGGCAATTCTTGAGCATTTTCTACAGGAAAAGCCAGACTGTCTCTTAACGATCGCATTATTTCTTTTGATATGGACCCCTCAGATTTAGATGAACTTGAAAATGCTGTCCAGGATTTACTGTCGATGGCGCAAATAGAGCTAGAAGAAAGCCGCCTACAGCAGCAGCGTCAGGCACAGATTGATCAGGAAACCGCCCGAATCAAGGAACGGCTGGAGCCGCTGCTAGCGCAGGTTGAACAAATGCTGGCTCAGCTTACCCTAGAGGCATTTGGTGAAAGCATGACGCGGCTCAAACTGGAGGAAAAAGCTGCAGATTTAAGAGAAAAAATCGAAAACGCCCCGCTGCTGGCAGCTCAAACCGTCGATCGCCAGCTTATTCTCCACGAAGAAAGATTGCTTGATGAACGGCTCGCCGAGCAGACAAATCGCTGGCGACAGGGACTCAAAGCCGACCTGCTAGAGATGATTGCTGAACAGGAGGATTTCTATAGCGCCACGGAGGCGTCGATCGCCGTGCGTGCCTATCTGCATGATTTGAAAGCGATCGGGGCACTGGAGGACGTCGTGGGTGCGCTGATTGCCCAGATTAACCACCGCAGCGAAGAAGGTCCGGTTGCCCGGCTCAGAGGCAGCTATGAACAGACGCTCGGCTTCATCTACAACAAGGCTCTAGAAAACCGGGCAAGAGTCGAACGTGCCCCGGATGTTCAGCTTCGCGTTCGCCATCGCACTTTTGAAAAACGCCCCAATCCTTACAGTTCCCTGGAAGGCAAGGTGGTAATTTTTGGCGGACACGATCGCCTTGAAACCGCAATTCGCAACCGCTTGCGCGACTCAGAGGTGAATTTAATCTGGTGTACCGCTCAGGCAGGACCCCAGATCGCAGAGCAGGCAGAAAGCCACATCGCCACAGCAGATCTAGTTCTGGTCATGACCGCCTATACCAGCCACAAACTAACCGACAAGGCAACTCAGGCAGCCCAGCGAACCGGAAAAGCCGTTGAAATGATTAACACTACCGGAGTGGTGCGGGTGCTAGAGGCGATCGAATACGGGCTAAAGATGAAACAGTTTGCCCGCCGTCATAATCATCTCTCGAAGCCGGCTTGAGTAAAGGGGGCAAGGGAGTGAGGGATAGTTTCACCCATTCACAGGCCTGCCCCTTCCCTTCCCCAACCTGCTCCCCACTCACCCTTTCATCTCCCTGTCTCCTCATCCCCCAATCCTTGCCTAAAACTCCCGCACACTGGGCTGCCCATCCTTGAGTTCGCCCACCAGCACAATATCGGCAACGCCCACAAACAGCCCGTTGTCCAGCACACCCGGAATGTTATTGAGTGTTTTTTCCAGTTCAGCCGGATTGTCGATCGTGCCAAACTTGACATCGATGATCAGGTTGCCTTGATCAGTAATCACCGGACCATCTTTTTTAACCGCCATCCGGATTTCGGGTTGACCGCCCAGCTTCTCGATCGCCTTCATTACGGGGGTCATTGCCATTGGCAGCACTTCGATCGGTAGCGGGAAAGCTCCCAGGCGATCGACGAGTTTAGAGCTATCAACGACGACAATAAACTGTTCTGCTAGCCCGTCAACAATTTTTTCGCGGGTGTGGGCTGCGCCGCCGCCTTTAATCAGGTTTTTCTGGGGATCAACTTCGTCTGCGCCGTCAATGGCAATATCGATGCGATCGACTTCATCCAGCGTGGTGAGCGGAATGCCGTATTGCTTTGCCAGCACTGAAGCCTGAAACGATGTGGGAATGCCTTTGATGTCCTTCAGTTCGCCCGATTTGAGCCGATCGCCCAAAAACTGAATCATAAAGGCTGCGGTTGACCCTGTGCCCAAACCGACGATCGCCCCTGACTGCACCCGGCTAGCGGCTAATCTGCCCACTTCCTGCTTCATCACCTTGACCGGATCAACTCCTGCCGTCATATCAAACGCCTCCTCTGCTCATGTCTTTTGTGCTTCGACCTGCCTCTCATTTGCAGGACAAACGCGATCTAGCATGACGCAAAGCGGTACAAATTCAAAGAATTCCGCTCTGACTCTGGCAGGAAGGCTATTTTCTCAAGGCTTGTGCAAAGTTTGCTTATCGACTTTGAATCAGCACATAAGGCTGCACAATCAGCGCATTAAAGCGGCGTGATCGCTCCTGTCCCCAGTCAGAAAGCTGCTGCTGAGAGGGTTTTTGAATTTTTTGAGCCACGATCCACTCCTGCACGATCGCCACCTGATCATTCGCGATCGCAATGCCCACATCGACTAAATCCAGAGCCGGATCGACCAGAACGACGGCATCGCGCTGAGCATGGGGAATCAGCCAGTCCCACTCTGCCTCGTCCACCATTTTTTCTAAATCAGCTCTTAAGTCCATAATCCAAAGGGATAATCGGCATTTCACAATTCTAACAAGCGGCAGTTTGACCCCGTTATCGTCCCAGGTTATGCAGGCCATGAATGCGATCGACACAATGCTGCGTCACGGCTTCTAGCTCTTCTCGCTTGTTAGACACCGGAGGCAAAATTGGCTCCCCAATTCGCACGGTAATGGGCACACGCCGAGGTCGCTTATCCCCTTTGTGAAGAATCTTCTCAGTTCCCCAAAGGCTGATGGGCAGCAGCGGAACCTGTGTTTTAGCGGCCAGCATTGCGGCTCCCAGTTTCGGAGAATGAATCCGGGCATCTGGGGTGCGTGTCCCTTCCAAAAATACGCCCACTGCCCAACCTTGCTCTAACTGTGCCAAAGCGGCTCGAATTGCGCTGCGATCAGCTGAACCCCGCTTGACCGGATACGCCCCATAAAGCCGGATTGCCTGACTCAGCACAGGAACATTGAACAACTCTTCCTTTGCCATGTAAGATACCGGACGACGTACACAACAAGAGACGATTGGCGGGTCGAAATCGCTAGCGTGATTCGCAACCACCAGCAGCGGTCCTGCTTTAGGCACGTTTTCTGCGCCATGAATTCGCCCTCTAAAGTAGCCGTGCAGCATCGGAGCCACCACTGACCATTTGAATAGGTGGTAGAGCGCAAGGCTGATTCGGGGTTCACGCTGACGCATAGATTCTGCTCAAAATGGCAAATTGATTATCGCGTAGGATACTTTAGCAAAGCGTAAGGCATGGGGCTTTAAGCTTCCAAGATTGATGCGTTACGGCTTTGCCTAACCCATCCTAACAATGCTGGATTTGTATTCCTCAAAAGGCTTGAGCTGGGATCTCGGCAAGACTGCTCACATTGGCCAGTTCCATTCCGGGACAGGCACGCTTTAGCAGTCCGGTCAGTACTTTGCCTGGACCCACTTCGATCGCCTGATTAATTTCCAGGTTTGTAAACGCCAGGGAAATTTCGCGCCAGCGTACTGAGCCAGTCATCTGCCGCATCAGCCGATCCCTCAGCAGCGCAGCATCGGTGGCAGGGGTGGGGTCAACGTTCGACAGCACGGGAACCTGAGCGGATTGAAAGGCGATCGTCTCTAACACCTGATTAAATTCTGCTGCCGCGTCGCTCATCTGCGGCGAATGAAATGCCCCGCTGACGTTCAGCTTCACTGCTTTCTTAGACTTCACGTTTGCCATGATTGTCTCAACTGCTTCGGGAGTGCCGGAGATGACGACCTGGGCATCGCTGTTGTCGTTGGCAAGGACGACGCTAGGCGTTTGGGCAAGCTGCGCTTCAAGCTGGGCGCGATCGAACCCGATCAAAGCTGCCATCAGACCACCAGAAGCCTGTTCCATTAGCTCCGATCGCCGCTTTACTAAGCGCAGTCCCGATTCAAAATCAAACACGCCTGCGGCATAGAGTGCGCTGTATTCACCCAGGCTATGTCCGGCAACAACATCTGGGGTGAGTCCGCGATCGCGCATCAAATCGGTGAGAACTGCCTCAATCACATACAGGCAAGGCTGGGTGTACAGCGTTTTGGAGAGCTTATCTTCTGCGCTCTGGCAAATTTCGGGCACAGACCAGCCAAGAATTTTCTCTGCCTGAACAAACCGCGCTTTCGCAGACTCGATTTCGAGCAGATCGCTGCCCATGCCGCTAGCCTGGGAACCTTGTCCCGGAAACACCCATGCTGTTTTCATTGCAATTTGTCCGAGTTCTTGATCTAAATTTTTAGTGAATTGAGTGAATTGATCGATCGGGTTGATTGGTTCGACTTAAATTTCAGGGCAGTGATACAACAGTCGCTATTTGCCCCATTGAAAAATAGCTGCGCCCCAGGACATACCTGCCCCAAATCCGGCAGAGGCAATTACGTCTCCGGGTTTCACATGTTCTGCCCGCACTGCTTCATCCAGGGCGAGCGGTATCGATGCCGCTGAGGTATTGCCGTATCGCGCCATGTTGCTGATTACCTTTTCTTTAGGCAGCGCGAGCCGATCCGCTACAGCATCAAGAATGCGCTGGTTTGCCTGATGTAGCAGCAGCCAGTCGATTTGCTCCGCAGCCAGGTTTGCCCGAAATAAGGCTTTCTCGATCACTTCCGGCACTTTTCGCACCGCAAAGCGATAGACTTCCTGTCCGTTCATTTGAATGGGTTGATAACTACCCTGTCCGATCGCCACATCATCAACTAATTCTCTTGGCTGTCCCTCATGGGCCAACGTCAGATAATTGCTCAGGCTGCCGTCGCTGCGAAGCTCAAATCCCAGGAGTCGATCGCCCACGCTCGAAGCCTGCATCACGACTGCGCCTGCCCCGTCTCCAAACAAAACGCAGGTGCGACGATCGCCCCAGTCTACCCAGCGCGATAAGACATCTGCCCCGATCAGCAGCACGGTTTGATAAGCTCCAGTGCGAATATACTGGGCAGCAGTCACCATGCCGAAAACGAAACCGGAACAGGCTGCGGTCAGGTCAAAAGCTGCGGCTCGATGGGCACCGATCGCCATCTGAATTTGACTGGCACTGCCAAACAGATCGTCTGCTGTGGAAGTTGCCAGGATGATCAGATCCACATCGGCAGCGGAGATGCCTGCCATGTTGAGGGCATTTTGAGCTGCCTGCGCTGCGAACTGCTTGAGCGATTCCCCCGGGGCTGCCAGATGCCGCTGATGAATTCCGGTACGGCTGGCAATCCACTCGTCCGAGGTTTCAACGACCCGGCTCATATTCTCGTTATCTAGAACTGCCTCCGGTGCAGCCGAGCCGCTTCCGGTGAAGGCAACCCCGATTCCTGATTGGTTTGACATTATTCCTCGTTGGTGGCAGTTGCCTGGATTTTTTGATACTGCGATCGGATGCGATCGAGGACATCATGATCCACCGCTTCTTTTGCCAGCCGGATCGCATTAAAAACTGACGGAGCCTGAGAGCTGCCATGACTGATAATGCAGATGCCATCCACGCCCAGCAGCAGTCCGCCACCGTGTTCTGCGTGGTCAACTCTTTGCTTGATCCGGCGCAGGTTGGGCTTCAGCAGCATCGCGCCCAAACGCCCCCGCCAGCCGCGCGGCAGTTCTTCCCGTAGAATTTGCAGCAGCACTTCTCCAACCGCCTCGGCAAATTTCAGCAGCACGTTGCCGACAAAGCCATCGCAGACAATCACATCAAACCGACCGGAAAGCACATCGCGCCCTTCAGCATTGCCCACAAACGAGAGGCTGGAATTCTTTTCTAATAATTCGTAGGTGCGGAGGGCCAGTTCATTGCCCTTGGAAGACTCTTCGCCGATGTTGAGTAAGCCGACCTTCGGCGCATCTACACCCAGTACGTACTGAGAATAGACATTTCCCATCACCGCAAACTGCTCCAGAAACTTCGGACGGCAATCTACGTTTGCGCCCACATCCAGAATCAGCACCGATTTATTCGCATCCATCGTGGGTAGGACAGTTCCAATGGCGGGGCGATCGATGCCCCTGATTCGACCCAGGCGCAGCAGAGCTGCTGCCATTGCCGCCCCCGAATGACCTGCCGAAACGACCGCATCGGCCCGTCCCTGCTTTACCAAATCCATTGCAACGTTGATAGATGCTTTGGGCTTGCGTCGCAGACCGCTCAACGGCTCCTCATGCATCTCGATGATGCCCTCAGCCGGAACAATCTCCAGCTGAAGCGAAGTGTTGTGCTGCTTCATCACAGCTTTGATTTGCTCAGGGTCGCCCACCAAAAGGACTTCTACCCCTAGCTCTGCCTGTGCTCGTAATGCGCCCGCTACGATTTCGCCTGGGGCAAAATCCCCTCCCATCGCGTCCACTGCGATCCGTGCCTGAGTCGATCCCATTGATCAAAGTGATAGAAACCTCACAAATTTTATCAGATGAAATCTACTCCTTAACGCAGAGATTTAGCAGAGATCTCACGGAGAGAAGCTCAAATTTTCATGCTCTGTACTGTTGGATGAGCGAAACTCTTGTGTTTTATAAGCGTGCCTTCTGGGTTTACCTTCTGGAGTCACTATCTTACCGGTGCCCGAACCCGGACGGGCAAGAGGCTCATCCTACCAAAAAATTGGAGCTGCACACTGCGGATTACTCCGTTTCTCCGGGTGGTACAATCCGCTGAAACAGATAGCCCGTGCCGCGAGCGGTCAGAATTAGCTCCGGGTTGCTGGGGTCATCTTCGAGCTTGGCGCGCAGGCGGGAGATATGCACATCCACCACTCGCGTATCGACGTGACGCTCTGGCGTATAACCCCAGACTTCCTGCAAGATTTCAGCGCGAGAAAATGGCTCACCTGATCGCCCCACCAGCAGTTCGAGCAGGCTAAATTCCATACCCGTGAGCCGAATGCGCTCATCGCCTTTGTAGACCTGGCGTTTATTGGTATCGATGCGAATGTTGTTGATTTGAATGACACCAGAGCTGGGAATGCCGGACGTGCCCGTTTTTTCAACGCGACGCAGCACCGATCGAATTCGGGCTTCCAGTTCTTTGGGGGAGAAAGGTTTTACGACATAATCATCTGCGCCAAGCTCTAAGCCTGTGATGCGATCGGCAACGTCTCCTAGCGCAGTCAACATAATAATCGGCACGTCAGACTCTTTGCGAAGCTCCTGACAAACGCCATAGCCGTCGAGCTTGGGCATCATCACATCTAGCACGACCAGATCGGGGTCTGCATTGCGAAATGTTTCGAGGGCTTCTTCACCGTCGGCTGCCGTGACGACATCGTAGCCAATCATCGAAAGGCGAGTTTCGAGAATGCGGCGGATACTGGCTTCATCATCGACCACCAGGATTTTTTCTTTATGGCTTTCCAACTGACTTAACACTCCTTGAAGCGTGTTTTTATCAATAAATTTTTGTCACTTTATCATTAAGATATTAGCTCACTTAATTCAACAGAGAGACCTTCATCTCCCATTGTTCTAACATTTCACTCTTTCTTAAGAGTCATTTCGCTTCTGAAGATTCTTTAAGCACTCTCAAATTATTTTCTCTCCAAGAATGCCTAAACCCAAAAAGCTCTATGTCTGTAATGCCTGCGGTGGAGAATCGCTGCAACATTTTGGCAGATGTCCGAACTGCGGCGAGTGGGACACCCTAGTTGAACAGGTGGTTGCCGCGCCTGCCGCGATTAACCGACGCGCTACCGCAGTTGCTGCCCGCAATGGTAGCCGATCGAAAACAGATGCTCCTCAAGCCGTTGCCTCGCTGACTTTTGCCCAAATTCATGACCATCCCCGATCGCGTATTTCCTCGGGCTATGGGGAACTCGATCGCGTGTTGGGCGGTGGCATTGTCCCCGGTTCGCTGGTTTTGATTGGTGGCGACCCTGGCATCGGGAAATCAACCCTGCTATTACAAGTTGCAAATCAGCTTGCTCAACGGCATCGAACCCTCTACGTCTGTGCGGAGGAATCTGGGCAGCAGGTGAAACTTCGATCGCAGCGATTGGGAATTGGGCTGGCTGAACTCGCCGAAGATGCCCAACCCATTCATCCAAAGCTGCTGGTGGATGATTCGCCCCGGTCTGAGGATGCCGACCTTTACCTGCTGCCCGAGATCGATATGCAATCGATCGTGCGTGAACTGGAATCGCTCCGTCCTCAGGTTGCCATTATCGACAGTATCCAGGCAATCTACGATACGGAAATTGCATCCGCTCCGGGCTCGGTGTCTCAGGTGCGGGAGTGTACCTCGGCACTGATGCAGGTTGCCAAGCGCGACCACATTACGCTGTTCATTGTCGGGCACGTCACGAAAGAAGGCGCGATCGCCGGACCGAAAGTGCTGGAACACCTGGTGGATACAGTGCTGTACTTTGAAGGCGATCGATTTGCCAGCCATCGTCTCTTGCGATCGGTAAAAAACCGCTTTGGCGCGACCCATGAACTGGGCGTGTTTGAAATGGCAGACCGTGGCTTAGAAGAAGTCCGCAATCCGTCGGAGCTGTTTTTGGGCAACCGGGATGAGCAGTCTCCGGGCACGGCGACGATCGTGGCTTGCGAAGGAACCCGTCCGCTCGTGGTGGAGCTTCAGGCGTTGGTCAGCCCGACAAGCTATACCTCACCGAGGCGATCGACGACGGGGCTGGAATACAACCGTTTGCTGCAAATTCTGGCGGTGCTGGAAAAGCGCGTTGGTATTCCCTTGTCGAAGCTGGATGCGTACGTTGCGTCATCGGGGGGGCTGAACGTGGCGGAACCCGCTGCCGATCTGGGCGTAGCAGTGGCGATTGCGGCCAGCTTCCGCGATCGAGTGGTTGACCCGGAAACGGTGGTGATTGGGGAAGTCGGATTAGGCGGACAGATTCGTCCTGTCTCCCAGATGGAACCGCGTTTGAAGGAAGCGGCAAAGCTGGGCTTTAAGCGGGCGATTATTCCGTCGAGCCACGGTATCTCGATCCCTGGAATGGAGATCGTGTCCGTATCTAGAGTGGTAGATGCGATTACTGCGGCACTGGTAGGGTCAAAATCATAAAAAGTTGCACAATTTCTGCCTGAACTGTGATCCAATTTTGTGATCTGTGAGTAAGCTGATCATCCAGACCGATCGCAAATGTCGATTGAGTTCGATCAGTTCATGGTGCGTTCAGGCGGAGTGTCGGTGTGAGGAATGTTTCCCAGTCTCAGTTCAATTTGCCCCCCATTCTAAAACCTCGGTTGGATGGGTCTGGCCAGGGCAGGCGATCGGTCGAACTGCCTCCAGTGCAGCAGGCGCAGCCCCTCCCTGAGCCGAATCACCCCCTACAGCCTTCAGAAGCGGTTCAGCCGCCACCCGCAAAGTCAACGGTGGGGAAAGTCGGGAAGCGGCAATCAAAATCAAAGCCCAAGCCAAAGTTCAATCTCAAATTCAATCTCAAAACAGGCTTACTCAACCCAGCAGCAGCCCAGCTCAAACGACTGCCCCAACCAAAACTCACCGTTCCTGCGGTCAAATTGCCTGCGATTCCCCTGCCCCCGATGCCCGCTTTCCTGAAGACCCAGCCGAAACCGTGGGAGTGGTCGATCGTCTGGCTCTGGGCACTGGGCGCGTTCGGTGGCTTGGGCATTGTTGCTTTTGCCTGGATGGCAAGTCTGCCTCCCTTGCCCGAATGCCGTTCCATAGCCCGGACTTCGCCCGGAAACCTGCGGCTGTACTGCGCTCAGGAAAAGGCGCGATCGGGTCAGCTTCCAGATCTCCTGGCGGCAATGGCACTAATCAACGGCTGGTCAGAGCAGGAACCTTTGTACGATGAGGTGCAGCGATCGATTTCGGATTGGTCAACACTGGTGCTGATTGCGGCTCGCGATCAAATGGCGCAAAACGACTTGAAGGGTGCGATTGATACGGCAAACCAGATTCCAGCATCGAGCGCGGTGTATCCCGAAGCGCAGGAAACGATCGCCCACTGGGAACAGCAGTGGCAAAAGGGAGAGCAGATTTATGCCGCCGCTCAAGCCGCAATGCAGGCAAAAAATTGGACAGAGGCATCTGATTGGATTGCGACGCTGAATGAGCTTCAGCAAGACTACTGGCGGGTGACTCAAGCCGATCGTTTGGCGCAGCAAATTCAGGCAGAAAAGCAGGGCTGGCAGGCACTCAACAAAGCGCGAAAAGTGGCGCAAAGCCGATCGATTTCGGATTTAGCAGGGGCGATCGGGCTGGTGAAAGACATTGTGCCCCAAACCTATGCCTGGCAAGCAGCGCAGGCAGATCTTGAACAATGGGGGCGATCGCTGCTTGATCTGGCAATGCGTCAGTGGCAGCAGGGCGATCTGAATGGGGCGATCGTTGCCGTTCAGCAGGTTCCCTTGAATGTGCCGCTGCCGTCCGAAGTGCAGGATTTAGTCAAGTTCAGCCATGCGGAGAAGCAGGTAGCTCAGGTCAATGAAGATTCCTCCTGGCAGCAGATCTGGAGCCTGATCGAAGGCATCTCGGCAATGAGTCAAATTTCTACTTCGAGTCCGCTCTATCCGCAGGCGCAGGCAAGGCAGCAAACCTGGGAAAAACAGTTTCAAGACGGTGTTCAGCTTCAGTGGGCAACCTTGGGAGCACAGCTAGGGCAGCAATCGACGTTGAATTGGGCGATCGAGCAAACGAAACCGATCGTTGGTCGAAGTTCGATGACGAACGAGGGGCAAAATTTGATCGCTCAGTGGCAAAAGCAAATTCAAATTATCGAAGATCAGCCCATTCTGAATGCAGCAGAGACGGTCGCCGCCCGAAACACGATTCCCGACTTGCAACAGGCGATCGCTCACCTGCGACAAATTCCGTCCGATCGGGCAACCTGGAGCGAAACTCAGCGTCTAACGTCTCAATGGCAGCAGCAGATCCAACTGCTTGAAGATCAGCCGATTTGGAACGAGGCGCAAACTCTGGCAAAGCGGGAACAATACACCGAAGCCATTGCCCTTGTTGGGAAGATTGGCAGCAGCCGTGCCCTGTATCCCCAGGTGCAACAGGCGATCGAAACCTGGAAGATGGCGATTCGCAGCGCAGAAATGGCAGCCGATCGTATAATCCTGAATCGGGCAAAAGCGTTTGCAGCGAAAGGGGATTTGACCGGAGCAATTGCAACCGCAGCTGAAATCCAGCCGGGTCGGGATTTGTATCTCGAAGCGCAGGGGGCGATCGGGCAATGGCTGAAGCAGCGAGATGGTGATGCGTTTAGCAGCGATGCAGACGAAGCGGATGATTTGTTTTAGGCAGCTCTTCGCCCTTCCTCTGTCAAAAGATAGGTTAGCGATCGAGGGGCGATCGGTTTACTATTCGGTAGACAGATTCAATAAAAGGTTTTGATAGCTGTACCTTTGCTACGGTTAGAGTCACGCTTGATTCAAAACAAATTCGTTTTCTTCAGTTGGTGTCGCTGTTCAAAAATTAACCTGACAGATGCTCTGAAGGGGTGTATGAAGGCGATATGGTGAAAAATCCGTTTTGGGATCGTTTGGAGAAAAAAAGAACACCGCCTGTTCTGCGAAGCTTCTTTGCAGCGCGACAGAATACTCCGGCAGATTTGTCTCCGGCTGAGGGAGTTGCAGAGCCGGACAGCTCACCGATGGAAGGCTCGACCGCAAGAGCTGGTTCTGTTCCGGGCTGGCGATGGTCGTTGACCTGGCTGGTTGTGCTGGCGATCTTTTGCGGCATGGGAACTTCGGCGTTTATCTGGCTGGTGATGCTGCCGCCGCCTGTTGAATGCAAGCAGATGTCTGACCAGAGTACAGATATGGAGCGGCTTTACTGTGCTCAAGAAGCAGCGCGATCGGGCGAATTAAAAGATTTGGTCGCAGGAATCGAGACGCTGAATCAATGGTCTTCTGATCATCCGCTTCACGGACAAGCCCAGGATTTAATTGCCACGTGGTCTGGGCAGCTTCTCGAAATCGCCCGCGCCAAGGTCAAGCAAAATGATCTCAAAGGCGCACTGGCTGCCGTTCAGAAAATTCCGAAAACGACGCCTGTTTACGCAGAGGCACAAAAATCGGTGGCGATCTGGCAAAAATACGCGCAGCAGGCAGCCGTGATGTATGCCAAAGCCCAAACCGCGCTCAAGCAGCAGCAATGGGATATTGTTGCCGAACAGATTCTCGCTCTGTCTGATTTTGAGCAAACCTACTGGCAGCTTGAGAAAGGCTCAACGGCTCTGAGTCAACAGCTTGGAGCAGAAAAACAGGCACGCCAAACGCTTTCCCAGGCACGCAGACTGGCTGCCAATCCCGATTCGCTTCAACTTGGAGTAGCGATCGCCACCGCTTCCCAAATTTCGGGCGGAACCTATGCGGCTGAAGAAGCCAGTCCTTTGCTGAAACAGTGGAGCCAAAAGCTGCTGACGCTGGCAAACCAGAAATGGCAGCAGGGCAACCCGCAGGCAGCAGTCGATCTGCTTCGCTCGGTTCCCGCAACCGTCAAACTGCCAGAAGTGCAGGATCTCGTCCGATTCGCGCAGGCATATCAGCTTGCGATCGGCGGGGCAACCTCGAAATGGATGCCGTCGCTAGAGCAGCTCTATCGCTTGATGGAAGCGATCGGCGCACTCAAGCAAATTCCCTCTGGCAGTCCGTTTTATGCCCAGGCCCAAAGCCTCCAGAAAAACTGGCAGGCACAGCTTCAGGATTTGACTCAGCTTCAATTCGCCTACATGACGGCAGAAGTGGGACAGCACAATAGTTTGCAGTGGGCGATCGCTCAGGCAAGTCAGATTCCCCCCAAAAATCCGCGCCGTCTCCTGGCACAAACGCTGGTTTCTCACTGGCAGAAAGAATCAGAGCGGATCGAAGACCAGCCAATTCTCGAGCGCGCCTTGGCACTGGCAAAACCGGGAGATAGCCGATCGCTAAAAAATGCAATTGAGCAAGCCCGACGAGTCCAGCCCAGACGCTCACTACGGCTCCAGGCGCAAACCCTGATTGCCTCCTGGCAGGATCAGATCGAACGGATCGAAGATCAGCCGCTGCTCGACCAGGCGTGGCTACTGGCGGAAAATGGCGACCTCGACACCGCAATTACCGTGGTGAAGAAGGTGGCTCCCGGACGAGTACTTTATCGTGAGGCACAATCCCTGGTCGATCGCTGGAACACCGAACTCATCGTTCGAGCGCAAATTGCCGCCGATCGTCCCATTCTCGATCGAGCGCGATCGCTGGCAGCAAATGGCGACCTGTCCACTGCAATCAGCGTGGCAAGCCAGATCGACCCTGGACGTGCCCTGTACGGCGAGGCGCAAAGTGCGATCGGAGGCTGGCAGGCAGAACGCGATCGGCTTTGGAACCCCCAGCCTGATGTTTCTGACGATTACAGTGAGCCATTGCTCGACGATTCCGAATATAGTCCTGCACCGGACAGCCAGTGGAGTCCCTCGCCGGAACCATTTCCCAATTCTACTGATCCGGCAACCGGAGGACTGCCCTCGGCGATCGAAACTGTGCCCGCTCCAGAATCCTCGCCAGTGGTCGTTGAAACCGAGCCCGCCCCGCCACCCCCGCCAGAGGCGATCGAACCAGCCCCCACCCCTCAGGCAGAGCCATCCCCCGAAGAACCTCCGTTTGACGGCTACTACGACAGTCGCTACAACAACTAGGGCTAGTCATGATTAGAATTACTTACCCCTAGACTATATCTCGCACTCCAGTTCTGGTATGGTGTGTCCCATAATTCTTGTGTGACGTTGTGCCTTCATGCGCGATGCTTTGCCAAGCCGTTTGCTGCGGCTGCTGCTGATTGATGCCGACCCCGTGTTTCGGCTGGGATTTCGGCTGGCACTCGCGCCGTTTCGTGATTTGGAACTGGTGACCGAGGCTTCAGACGGTGAAACTGCTCTGCAACTGCTTGCCGATCGCTTTAGCGTTACGCTTGCCGATCGCTTTAGCGTGACGGATATTGCGGTGGTGGTTGATTCGGTGCCCGAGCGTCCTGCTGATGCTCCGATCGATGCCAATCCCAACCTGACCGCAGGAATTGATTTGGTGTTGCTCGATGTCGGGTTGGGACGTACAGACCCCACCCAAATTCAGGGACTAGCCCTCTGTCAGCAAATCAAAGCTCTGTATCCCGATTTGCCCGTGCTGCTGCTCAGTGCCAATTCCGAACCGATCGTCCGAGCGGCAGCGCAACAGGCAGGGGCAAGCGGCTACTGTGCCAAAACTGCTGATGTGCCTGTCTTGGTAACAGCGATTCGGCAAGCAGCCGGGCGAGGCAGTTTTTCTGAAACGGTCGAGGCGGCAAACGCAACAGAAAGCCTATTTGATCAAAGACTGGAGCAACAATTACCCCTTCGGAGAACTGCGAAGCAATCGCCCCAAACCTTACCCAATCCTCGAACCGCGCCTTCTTCTGCCGTGACTCGGCTGCTGCAACGCTGGCGAAGCTCTGGCAACCGTCAAATCGATCGTGCCCTCGCTGAAATCAGCGCTTCCCTGCAAGATTTAGATTTATCAGCGATCGATCGGGCAGTTCTGGCGGGGCAATCGCGTGAGCTACGAGCTGCCCGTTGGGTACTCAATCGCCTGCTGCCGCCTGTTCCAGGGGCTGATGAATTGCAGGATCGCCTGCCCAGTACTGCCCAGGGAGTCCCTTCCTCAGCTGGCTCCGCTGCGGATGTCCCGAACCCTGCAAGCCGTTCTCTCGCGCTGCCTGGAGCGACAACCACTGCGATTCAAAGCCCTGCTGCTGCTGGGGCAATCGTCCCTGCGGATTCCCGCACCGTGCAGTCGATCGTCTTTGATGCGGTTTTTTCAAAGCTGCAAACCAGTTTGGTCAATCAGACCGACGTTCCGCTGGAAACGGACATTCTGCGAGAAGACAAAAAGCGCGAACTGTTCTACCTGATTCTAAGAAAGCTGGAAGATTTGCTGTCGGAGCTGCGCTATTCCCAGGTATCGCCGGATCTGCTGGATCAGAAGCGATCGTCCCTCCTGCGGGATTTGTGGCAAAACACTACCTCGGATTTTTTTGGACGCTATGCCACGCTGATGGTAGACGGCATCGAGTTTGATCTGGTCAATGTGCTGCTGCAAGACGAAGAAACGGTGCAGGCTGCCATTCTCAACAAAGTTCCGGGCGTGGTTGAGCTGCTGTCTCATTTGCTGTTTCAAACGCCGCTCCTGGTGGACAGTACACCCTACCTGGCAGGCAACCCCGAATCCCTGGCGCGAACCGAAATTCTGCTGGAGAACTTGATGATTCAGGTCGCAAATGCCGTAATTCAGCCCCTGCTGAATCGTTTTGCCAATGTGGAAGCAATCAAGCAAAACTTTTACGATCGCCGCCTGCTGTCCACCCGCGAAGTCGAGCGGTTTCGCAACGATCTATCCTGGCGATATCGGCTTCAGCGGCTCTACAGTGAGCCAAAGGATATCTTTGAAAGCCAGTATCGCCTGTTTGTCTTTACCGGACGCAGCATCAAGCAAGTGCCAATCTACGCACCGCGCAACCCCGAACTCGTGCAGCTTAGCGGCATTCCCTTTGTCGTCACCCTCGCCCTCGAAACCCGCGATGCCGTTGCCCCGCGCCTGCAAAATGTGGTTGCGTTTGTCGGCAATGGTTTAATCTATGTCCTGACCAACGTGATCGGGCGGGGGATTGGCTTAATCGGTCGCGGCATCGTCGAAGGCATTGGCAATGTGATGCAAGACGATCGCCCCCCTCGAAAATAGCAGTATCTCTAACTGAATCTCTAACTGACAAATTGCCGAACCTCACCTTGTCGGATGCCCGATGCCCTGACGCTTTACAATCACCTGACGCTTTACAATCAGGAGAGTGGCTGATTCGAGGTTGTTTGAACAGGATTTGGTATTCTACATCGCCCCCTAACTTCTCTAATGTGGGGACTTTGAGATTCAGAAGAAGAGCGAGGTTTCCCCTCAGAAGAGGGCTAGACGGGCGGTTCGGATGACAACTTTCAAACATCCTCTCAAGCTACATTGCCCATCATTCACCATTCGGGTGATTTGTTCATGCGTTTTCAATTCTGGCAACCCTCTCTGACCCGTCGATCTATCGCTCGTCTATGTTTGAGCCTTCTGCTGGGGCTGGTTATTTTTTGTGCCCATACTGCGCCTGCATCCGCACTCCTGACCGACGATCGCTTCGACGGCAACATCTTCCCTCTCTATGCGGGCAACGGCTCCCTCGTTCCGCCCAACATCACGCTGGCAGAAGCATTCAAAAATGAAAAGCCAACGCTGCTGATGCTTTATACAGACGACAGCCTGGACTGCAAAGAATACGCGCTCGTCGTTTCTCGGATCGATGGGCTGTATGGGTGGGCAATGAACATGATTGCGCTAAGCGTAGACCCGCTGCCACTCAAAGACCGCTATCGCTCGGATGAACCTGGCTACTATTACAAAGGCTATGTGCCTCAAACCGTAATATTCGATCAATCCAACAAAATTGTGCTGAACGAAAAAGGCTCGATTTCCCTGGAGCGGATTGATGATGTGTTGCGTGAAGTGTTTAACCTGCTGCCGCGATCGGAGTCAACAGAGCTGAGACGGCGACCCGTCAATGAAATCAGCACTGAGCTTGCTCCTTAGTCACGCTGTTTTTACTCCAAACTGCCTTAAAAACAAGGTTTCACGAAATTTCATGAATACTGCTCAACACAGTTCATGATCGCAACTCACAAAAAAGCAGCAGGTCGAGTCGACGCGCTGCCCTTTATTTTGATTCAGAGCGGAGAAAGTTATTTTCCCCGCTTTTCTTTTTCTCTGCTGCGTCGATCGCGCCACTCGATTGTGGTCAGATACGCAACACCACCGGTCACCGCGATTAAAAGTCCCAAAGTTGCAAACGCCAAAACGGTAAGCAGAGGAGAGGATTCACTCATAGCCGCTCCGCCCGAATAAATTTCATCAACACACCCGCATCACTCAATCGGGATGCCTCCAGAATTAGAGTCCGTTTCGTGCCCAAACAACGAGCGCGATCGAAAATGTGAATACGGACAGCAGAGAAACCCATCCTAAAGTCAAAATATCCATGAGCAGTTAATCAAGAGAGACATCGAAGTATTACAAATCTGATCATAATGCAAACGGTCTTCACTCAGGGTCGTCACGCCAAGCAGATTCCCCCTTTCCCCTTCCCCCACCCCTCTTCCCATGTCCCTCTCCCAACTCGCCCGATCGCAACACCACACCCGGCAGAAAAAACGCCTCACCCTTTGTCTTGGAGTCGCGATCGTCGCCCATGCGCTACTGTTTGTCGGATGGTCGCTAGAGCAGCGCGAAAATCGGCAGGCTCAAAAAGACCCGATCGGCGTTGAATTTGTTTACCTTGATCCGGCGATCAACCCGTCCAAAGAAACCGAATCCTCGCGTCGCGCACAAATTAATTCCAATGCAGGCGGCTCAAGAAATGAAGCTTTGCCACCTAGTGCCGGAAAGACGAGCCAGAGCACAGCCCCCCAACCGATTCCCGATCGACCCAGTACCCCTAATCCGCCTCAGTCTGTGTCTCAATCTGTGCCTCAGTCTGCGCCTCAGCCTGCTGCTGCCAATCCTGCCCCGTCCTCCGTTCCTCCATCTCCCCGTCCCAGCCCTGCAACTTCAGAGCCATCTGAAATTCAGAGAACGACTCGATCGCCTGCCGTCCCCCGTTCTGCCCAACCTGCCGTTCCCCAGACCGCAATGGTTCCCCGTCCTGCGGCTCCAGTGGGGGGGGCAGCCCCGCCAATCAATCCTCAGTCTGGGCAGGGGCTCGACGGGCAAATCAACCCCGATCGCACAGCCCCTGGGCCCGCTAGCCTTGATGCTGCTGGCGATGAGCTGTGGGGTGCGTATGTCTCGACGCTCAATCGCCAAATTGACCAGAACTGGCAAAGAATTACGGTTTCAGCACTGCGTCAGGCAAAGGTGCAGTTTGAGATCGATCGCCAGGGTCGCTTAATCAATCTGCGTCTGGTGGAGTCTTCCGGCGACCCATCCGCAGATACGGTTGCGCTTCAGGCAGTGCGGGTGGCTGCGCCCTTTGCCCCCTTTCCGACTCAGACGACTGAATCGCAGTTGCGAGTCAATTTCACGTTTACCTATTATCCTGCGGACGAATCTGCTGCCAGCCAAACGCTCAGTTCGCCACAACCCTTAACACCCGCGCAATAATCGTTTACGCTACTGCAGAGCCAGATTCGCTAAGCTCAGAGAAGGAATTTATAACACGCTTCATTCATTAAAAATATGTCAGCGATTGTTCATTCGGAAGCTCTGCGTCCCCGCTGGCGCACAATGGTTTTGGCTGTACTCGCCTTCTGGCTCAGTGCTAGTCTGCTGCTTGATCTGGTGATTATGCCCATGCTGTCGATGGCAGGAATGCTGACCGAGCCCGGCTTTGCGGCTGCGGGCTATTCGATTTTCTGGGTATTTAATCACCTGGAGCTATTCATGGCTGCACTGGTGCTAACCGGAATGCTGGTGCTTCGCACAATTTCCACCCATTTTCAACACCGCTGGGCAATTCCGGCAGCTCTAGCTCTGCTGGCGATCGTCTGCTGCTACACCTACGGGCTTACCCCAGAAATGAGTGCTCTGGGACTTCAGCTCAACTGGTTTGAATCGACTCCGGCTTTCTCTGGCGCAATGGTGCAGATGCAGGGCGTTTACTGGCTGCTGGAAGTTTGCAAACTCGCGATCGGGGCAATGCTGCTGAGCTGGTGCTATCAATCTGTAACCGAATCGTAGCTCATTCCGCAGATTGGCTATTGCATTCGATCGATCGTCCGATACTGAATCGCCTCTGCGACATGATGTGTCTGCAAACTCTCTTCATTGGCAAGGTCAGCGATCGTGCGAGACACTTTCAAAATGCGATCGGTGGCTCTGGCAGATAGTCCTAGTTTGCGAATTGCACTCTCTAGTAAATTGCGTGTTGTGTCGTCTAGTTGGCACCACTGCCGCAAATGACGGCTCTGCATTTCTGCATTCGATCGCAATGTTTCTTCCTTAAAGCGATGCAGGGTTCGATCGCGGGCTGCCTGAACTCGTGCCTGTACCGTGACTGAATCTTCGCCGATCGTCTGCTGGGTAATCTCCTCTGGCTTAAGGCGGCTGACCATCACCTGCAAATCAATTCGATCCATTAGCGGACCCGACAGCTTTGCCCAATACTGCTCCCGATGACGTGGGCTACAGGTGCAGGGCTGGATCGTATCGCCAAAGTAACCGCAGGGACAGGGATTTGTGCTGGCAACCAGCGTAAATTTTGCAGGAAACGAAACCGACTGCCGCGTCCGCGAAATCGTGACATGACCGTCTTCGAGCGGCTGTCGCAAAAATTCCAGCACATCCCGCTTAAACTCTGTCAGCTCGTCCAGGAATAGAATTCCTCGATGCGCCAGCGAAATTTCCCCCGGACGCGGATAGCTGCCGCCGCCGACCAGCGATGGACCCGATGCCGAGTGATGCGGGCTGCGAAACGGACGCTCGCCCATCAGACTGCCTCTGTCCTTCAGGAGTCCAGCGACTGAGTGAATTTGTGTGACCTCTAATGCCTCACCAAAAGTAAGGGGTGGCAAAATTCCCGGCAATCTTCGCGCCAGCATCGTCTTTCCACTTCCGGGTGGACCTACGAAAATCAGGTTGTGCCCTCCTGCAGCAGCGATTTCTAGTGCCCGGCGCGCCTGGGTTTGCCCTTTGACATCTTTCAGGTCGAGACTCTGAGAACGCGATCGAACGAGCTCTGCCTGACCATCGAGTTTGAGCGGCTGATAGCGATCGGGTTGATTCAGAAAATCCGCAACTTCCGAAATGTGCTGCAATCCATAAACTGAGATGCCTTGCACCACCGCTGCTTCGCGAGCATTGTCTGCCGGAACAATTAGCCCTTTCATACCTACCTGCTGAGCGGTTGCTGCGATCGCCAAGACTCCTGCGATCGGGCGCAGTGCCCCATCCAGTGATACAAGTACAATACATGTAAAAAAAATATATAGTGTATATATATAAAATTAATGAAAAACAAGATTGCCTTACCTGCCTTACCTAGTTTTCAGAAGCCTTACTGTACAAGGATTTTGCAGGTAAGGCACTTTTGAAACTGCCTTACAACTGCCTTACTTTTTGCCCAACGTGCCTTACCTGATGCCTTGGAAACTGCCATGAAACACACGACGATCGGCTATGCCCGTGTGAGCAAACGAGAGCAGAGCGAGGATAGCCACGCTCTAGAGCAGCAGCAGAACAGATTGACTCAAGCAGGGGCAGAAGAAATCTTTACCGATGTCGAAAGTGGCAGGAATGACGATCGCGCCCAGTTCGCAAAAGTCATGGAATTAGTGCGGGCGAAGCGGGTCGGAAAAGTCATTGTCACCCGAATTGATCGACTGGGTCGATCACTGCCTTCCTTGAGTGCGTCTTTGGATGACTTCAGAGAATCAGGAGTCGCCTTGCAAATCCTCGACGGTGGATTCGACATCAACACGCTCGGAGGCAAGACGCTGGCGAATATCATGGGCGTTCTGGCAGAGATGGAGTCGGACATGGTGTCTGAGCGGTCGCGGCATGGTTGGCGATACCTGCGTCAGCGCAAAGTCGCAATGAATCCCCCCTTTGGATACCGTAAGGTGAACGATCGGCATGAATTAGACAGAGAGCCGCTTCTGTGCCTGCTGGAGATGAAGCCAGACGCAGAAGTTATCGTCGATGGACTATCAAGGGCAGATGTAGCCAGAAGGCTTATAGAGTCCTTCCTGACCGCTAAAAGCCTGCGCCAGGCAATTCGACTATTCAATGAGCGGTACGGAATCCAGCAGTTCAGCCATACCCGCACGATCGCAGCAGGGTTTGAGACGCAGGGTTTATTTCAACGATCGCCCAGTGGCTTACGCAAGTGGCTTCTCAATCCGGTACTGCGAGGGCATCTGATCTATTTCGCGGATGACCCCGATCGGCGCGAGGTTCACTATAATACCCACCCTGACCATCGGCTGATAAGTGATGATGAGTTCACCCAGGTAGAGCGAATCCTTGAAATGAACCGGGAGCAGAGAGGATTCGGAACCCGATCACCTATCTACCCGCTATCAGGACTGATCAGATGTGGGAGGTGTGGAGCATCATGTTACGCCAACAAGAGCGCGCCGGATGCCCAGCACGCCCAAACTTACCTTTATTACTATTGCCGCGCTGCCAGCGCGGGCGCGTGTTCGCAGACAAACTACTGCCGCGTCGATGCGATCGAATCAGAAGTGATTGCCGCCCTACTTGCTAAAGCAGCCGCGATCGCAGAGATGGCAGATGTCCCCACCGGACAGCAAAGCAGCATCAGCCCTGAACTACTCCAACTTCAGGAGCAGCTTGCAGGGCTGGAGCGGCTAGGCTTCAATCCGGCACTGGAAGCGGCAAAGCAGGACATCAGAATCCAAATTGAAGCCCTGCAACGGCAGTCGAGCGCAGAATCCGAGTACCAATCTGAACTTGTAGAATTGCTGTCTGCTGTAGGAGATGCCCGCTATTGGGAGACGTTGGAGCCGGACGAAAAAAAGTCGATTTATCGGCAGTTGGTTGATCGGGTAACGATTCAGCCATTTCCTGATCAACCGCCTGCTACTAAGCTGCGTCCTCTCCAGTGGGATATTCAGGTGACTCTGAAGCTTTGATCGCTTCCAGACTGGCAGTTAAGCAGGCATCGCAGGGGCGATCGGGTGTGTGAGTACATTTAGCCGCTGCCTGTTGCTTTGCCTGGTTGAATCGCTTTGCAGTGGCTTTGATGAGGTCGATCGTCATACTGACACCGCCTCCGCTGGCATCAGATCGTCAGGATTCGAGACACATCGGAATAGCCCGCCTGCAAAATCAATCCGGTAAAAGGTTAGCTTCCCTTCTGACGATATTTTGGTGATGGTTCCGACTCCAAGTTTCTTGTATTCATTTCGAGGTGCCACCCGATCACCTATTGCCCATGTTGAAGTAGGACTGCTCGATCGAGACTGCGGAGGCGCATCGTTTGTCACGGGAACGGTCGAGATTGTCGGATGATCGGCCTCTGTGGCTGGCTCCACCGCATCAGGAGCTGCTTCGGCCTGCTGTGGTTCTAGCGACACCTCGATCGGCTTTCTGGCAAACTTCAGCCCCTTAATCATCTTTTGGTTCTTGTACTCGCCAGATTTGACAGTCAGGACTTCACATTGAGGAAACAAAGCAAGAAGCCGTCTTCCGACCTGGTTCATTCCCTTGACGTATGGATCGCCCGGTCGCACATCCTCCGACCATACCCGCTTTGACTCGCCCCGCATATCATGGACATCGGTGAATACCTCCGTCTCGCCGTAGAAGCTTTCCAGGCTTCTCCACAAGTCTTTGATGAGGATTGGCTCGGCATTGCGATCGAACTCCAGCCCGACGCTTTCTGCCCACTCTAGGACATGGCTATTGTGGATTTGGATTGAGTTCATCGCCGCATCACAGCAGGAGTAATCAATCCCCTCCCGCAATAGATCCTTGAATGCCTGTACCAGTCGATTCAGAAATGCGGGCAGCACGTTCGACCGGATAAAGTCTTCATCATGCTTAAATCGGGGATCTACAGGCAATTCACCCTTTGCCGGGTCTGCATTTTCAACAAAAATTTTGTTGAACAGAATAGGCGCAATCCTTGATTTGATTGCGGTTTGCGCTCCCTTCAGCGAGGGGATACCGTTCAGATTGTAGAAATGCAGGCACTTTGGGGTGAACTCCTCCACATCTACACCTTTACGCTCAAACCCTAACCTTTCCCCAGTAATCGCCATTTTCAGGCTTTGCAGGCTATCAATCTGAACCTTGTGGTCATTTTCGCTCGCCCAGTTAACTAGGCTAAGCCGCAAAGGGACAAGCGGAAATTTTTTACCTGTGTCGTAGATCTGGTAGTCAGTCAGCGTTACGCTCGTCATTCCTGACCCACCCAGCAGCAGTGATAAACTTTCCCGAAAGGTGTCCTTCCCGTTGGACCCAACGCCACAGGCAAGAATTGCCCGTGTTGCTGATCGTCCGTACTTTTTACGCACCAACGGCAGGTTAAACACACTTGCCATCGTCCGTAGTATCACCTCTAAAAAATCCGGCTCCAACGCTGCCAGCATCCGATCGCAATCCTCTGTAGGTGCATTAGGGTCATAGGTTGCGTTTGGGCGGTACAAGAATTTGTACTCCCGACAGTGCAGAACTAATACTGGGTCATTCTGTGGATTGTCCCAATTAAAAAGCAGCACTCCGTTTGTGCAGTTCACGCCTGGGGGATTGCATTCGTCAGCAGGAACAGCGGTTGATTGCTTCAAGTATTCCAAAGCCTCCTTGATTGTGCCCGTCTTGGCGAATGGGTAGACGGTCACGCCTCTGGACTTGTTGTAGTAGCTGTACCGGGACAGATATCTGTGAATCGATTTCAGCAGCAGAGAATCGTCCTGCTGTTCAAAAAAGCAATCGTCCGTCCATCGATACAGCTTCCCATCAACTGAAATCCAGTCTTCTAGTGAATTGCAGAACACCTGATGCAGATTCTCCAGGAGATACATTCCAGGTGTGTACTGGATGATGTCGCTTTCAGGTTCATCCCCCGAATCAGCTTGCTCTTTGCTCTTTTTGGTTTTGCGCTCTTTGCCTTCAGCGGTCACTGCTGGCTTTTCAAATGCGGGCATCTCCACGCCTGCCTCTGCTGCTAATTCCTTCACCAGTTCCACAAATTGTCTGCCTCTCGGATCTCCGTCCCCTCCTTTCATCCGGTGGCGGTACTGGATTGGAGATCCACCAATGTCGCACTGTGGGCAGTGCCAAAGCCACTCGCTATTTTTGCCGTTTGGCTCGACATGAAACGCAGTTCCACTCTGCGAGTCATGCCACGGGCAGCAGCCGCGCATCTTGCCGCCACTGCGATTGGTTTGCCAATCGTGCCCAGTCCAGTTGTAGATCTGTATTGGGCTGAGGCGTGAATAAAGCTGCTGCGACAGGAAATCAGATAGGCTGCCAGAATCGAATGAGCCGATCGCGCTATTTGCCTTGATATCAGGAGTTGCCTTGGTTTTAACGTGACGAGGGATGAGCGATCGTAATTTGTCGTAGCTGTACGTTTTATCGCAGCGGTGAGCGATTTTGCATTGAACCGGATCTTCTCCAGCTTTAATGTGCCACGCTCCCGGCAACCGCATCACACGACTAGGATTCTTCAGAGTGCGGTCTGCGTCCATCCACTCCAAAAAATCCTCCTGCAGTTTGCGCCATTGCTCGATCGGACAGCCGCTCTTAATAACAAAGTAGTTGTGTACCGATTTTCGGGTAACGACTTGCAGGTTGGGTTCTAAGCCCTTTTCCTGCCATGCCCGTAGTTGATCTTCGATCGGGCGATCGTCCCACTCACAAAACAGGGCACGTCCGATTTCAACATCAGCATCCCTTTGCCCACCTCCGTTTACGACAAAGTAGAGCCCTCCGTCTGGCTCTTGGAGGTGTGGTACGTTTGGCATGGTGAAGCTGCTGTTTTTTGGTTTGCCGCTCCCGCCTTTCGGAGGAAAGGAGCGCAGATAAACCGTATCGCCTATGTTGTAGCCCAGCGCATAAAGCAGCTCCTGAGCTTGAATGCGCTCAATTGGCAGAGATTCGGAATAACGGCAGGTAAGGTTGTTCATCACACACACCCACTCCAAGAAATAGCAATGCCCTCAAGCTGGCAATAGTAGAGCCACTTATTGATCGCAGTCGATTTCTCCTTACTCCAAAGTAAATCGATCGCGCGATCGAGATGAGCGGGAAAATGTATTACGTTTTGTGATCTATTTGTATTACAATTACGGAAAGAATTTGATTGGGGGAAGCTAGTCATGCCGCTACCTCCTTATTTCTTTGCTGGCTTCTTCCTTAGCCGCCTTCCAGCGAATATATCGCTGAGTGATTTGCCGCTCCCATCGATCAAGATATTTGCCCTTAGATTGCTTCTGAAGCAGCTGGGAAGCCTGATTTAGCCATCGAGAGCGGTATCTTAACTGCTGCTCCGTTCGGGGGAGTATTGCATTTTTATGCGAAATTAAGTCAGAATAAGACATGACAAACTTGTTCCGCCCCCAGTTCTTAGCTGGGACGGATATCGATTACAAGGCTCACTCTGCTTTCTGATTGGCGTCGGGGCAGGTGAGCCAGATTTTTTGCTATAGGGATATTCAAGCATGGTCGTTTCGGCTTGTGAAAATCTGACTTTGTGGTTAAGTTTTGTTAACAACTGCCAGTGCGTTACCAGCAGGAATATAACCTCCAATTTCAGGCAGCTCATGACCGTTGCTTAGGCTGGGAACTCCAAAAGACGATTGCACAGCAGCTAGCCGCATATCCTCAAATCTGGTCCGCTTCAGAATGGCGTTCAGCTTTTTGTGTCGCTTCAGGAATTCCGCCCACTCTGATTTCAATTGCGTATGCCGCAGTTCCCAGACGGCAAACTTCCAAAAATCAGCCCAGCCTCCATAACGTAATTGCAGAAGTTGTTCCTGTTGTTCTGCCTCAGATACGGCATCTCGGTAAAGTTTTGATTCTGCTGTGAATAGATCCCGGATGCCGTCTAAGGGGATGCCCTGGCTGGGCTTTTCCTCAAATAGTGTATAGATTGAATTTGCGTTCTCCCTACAAATTTCGGTGAACAGCTCACAAGCATTCCGAAAAGAAAATGCCCTGCCCTCTTGTCTTGCCTTCGATCGGACGATGCCAAAGCTCCGCCGCAATACATTGAGGATTGCAAAGTAGTATTCCGTCTTCGCTTCAAGGAGATCTTTGTACAGAGGACTGAGCGCATAAGAGTGCAGTGGATCGTCTCCGGTGTACCCCTGGAGGTGATCCAAGCGTTCGCCAATGAAACGCCATTCAGCCCTCTTCAATTCGATCAGATCGCGTTGTTTTTTGTGGCGCAGTCGCTTCTCAACATCAGGCAACTTGGAGACGACTGCCACCATTCGCTTGTGCTGCGATCGAATTGCCGCTAATGATTCAACCATTGCCATCGCCTCACTTGTCCTTCCCAGCATCAACTTCTGGGTATTTGTCAAAAAACTCGCGCGAATCCGTTCTAGAGGTGGCACGACAACTCAATCAGCCTGTCGCTGAGATTCTATAGTAGATCTGAGAATTTGAGGGTCAATAATTGCGCGATCGAGCGCAACTCTTTCCCCCATTCTGTTGAAAACGCCTCTAAAGGCGTTCTTGGAGCAAATTCGATCGTCTATCCTCGGAATTTCCGAGGATGGCAGCATTGAGCCTATGCTGCTGTGATATGCCGTCCCCAGCAGTGCCGAACGCCGTCAGGATTGACCCGATCGGCTAACTGGTCAATCGTTTCATCCCAGTTTGCCGGAGTTTCCTCGATGGCTCCCTCCCAGAACAGCGCGTGAATTTCGCTGATGCCGCTGCGATAGTTCACCAAAACTAACTGAGGAGTAAACCCTAAGTCTTTCGCAACCTCTAGCGCATCCGTCAGTGGCACGATCACCAGATTGACGGAGAGATACCGCTGTCCCTGTTTTGGGATAGCAGGTAATGTTCTGATGCCCTGGATGTCAATCGTCGCTGTTGTCATCGTCGTTCTCCTTTGCCTCTGATCTGAACCAGCAGACAAAGCGGTAAGTGCCGTTTCTGCTGGGCTTTTTGGATGCTTGGCTAACGTTGATCACCTCCGCTAGTCCCTGCTCGAATAGGCGATGGATTCGCATTTAGCCTGAGCCGTTGCAGAACTCTCTGCCCAAACTTCCTGCTCCCACTCCTCAAAATTTTCCGGGTCTTGCAGCATCTAACTCGATCGTGCCTCACTTGCTCTTTTCTGCCTTTCCTTGCTTATCCCTAGCAGCCAGGGTGACGAGTGCTGCTGCGAGGTTAGCAACCGTTCGCACCTCCTCTTCAGCCCATTTCTCAAGGATTTCATACACGTCGTCATCGACGGATATGGTCATTCTCTTAGTCATGTCATTAGCACTGTTTTGCATAAATGATAGACCTCCGCAGAACTTAGAGCTTTATTTATGCTGATGCCATAAGCTGTTAACAGCATAAACTTATGCTACAGTCTAAACCATAAGTTTCAAAAAAGATCAAACGTACCAACTTAGCCCGATCGCCTGATCGCCCCTAAACCTGAATCGCTATAGGGTTTAGAGCCGATTTCGCTGCTGATCTGGGCACAAATTCATTTGCCCCCAAAGGAGCTACCTGTATGAGTTTGACGACAATCGCCCTCGACCCTGGCAATTTCCAGATCAAGGTCTGCGACGGCAATGAGCAGCCGCGATCGATTCGCTCGGTTCAATACCGCTTGCCTAAAGGCGTGAATGCCCTGAAATCTCTCAAGAACAGCCCCATCGTTGACCTGGAGGACGGCACGCGCTACCACATTGGACAACAAGCGTTCAAATATGCCAGTCAGCAGCAGACTGTCACCACTGACAAAGCCCAGCTCGCCCGTCTGCACTTCTACAGCGCGATCGAGACGACAGAAGGCGATATTCGGCTGATTGTGTCGCACCACTCGCCAGAGGTTTACACCCATATTCTGAAAACTACGCTTGCTGGAAAGCACAGCTTCAAGCGCAATGGTATTCAGCACCAGGTCAACGTGGTCAGTGTCGAAGTCGTGCCAGAAGGCATCGGCGCATACTGGGCAGCTCAAGCAGCAGGGTTAAACCCCGACTCTGGCTACAGCATTGTTCTTGATCTGGGTGGTTCTTCCTGGCTGTACCGCGTTGTGGACCAGGACGGGGACATCATCGCTGGGGATGTGGGCGATCGCTTCGGTTCCTACCACCTGGCAATGCAGATCGCAGCCGATAGCCGCCTGAAAACGCCGCTGCGTCGCTATGGCATCACCTCGCCGGATGTCGGAGCTATTCTTGATGGCTTCACCCGTGGGCACTGCTACCAGGAAACCGGAATCACCTGGGCAGATTGGCTTCCCGAATATCTTGACCCGTGGTTCAAGCAGATTTTGGGCACAGTCCAGACTGCCTGCACTGCTCACCTGCCCTCGACTCGCCGCTTTATCGTTGCCGGTGGTGCAGCTCACCTGGTCGAAACCAAACTGCGAGGCGTTCAGCAGTTTGTGGTTATGCCGAATCCTGCGTTCAGCAATGTTCAGGGTATGTTCCACCATGTTTCGCCTGTTCAGGCCGCTCGCCATCTAACAGCAGTTTGAGGGAACGCGAAATGATGTCACAAACCCGCATAAGTAGCGATGTCTGGGAACTGGGACGGCAGATCGCTGAAGCCAAAGGACTGAAGAATGAACGGCAAGCGATCGAGGCAGTGGTCAGAGTTTATGCCCGTCATTACCTGCAAGGAATGCAGTCGATCGACTCTCCCGCAGTTCCCTTAGCAGCGCAGCCAGCATCAGCACAAGATGCACTAAGTAGCGTCCTCTCGTCCCTATAGCGTTTGGTGCAGCAACTCCAAGCCGAATTTCTAACATTAACCCCTTTTCGCCTATCTCCTGTCCCGCGTCCCGGTGTCCCGCAGGGACAGAACGCAGAATCAAGCCTTTCAGCCATTTTTCAGGGACACCGGGACACCGAAAAAGCCGATCGGGACACTAATCCCTGTCCCGCTAGATGTAGCAGGACTTTGAGGGCATTTTCAGCCGATCGCCAGTTTTTGATTAGCCCTTCCTACAAATCAGTTTTGAACTATCACGAATTGGAGGAAACATGACGTGATTATTCGCATTGTTTCAGTGACGATTTTCAACTTTCTGCTGACCGTCACGCTGGGGTTTGGGTCACTCAAGAATGAGTACCCCAGGCGAGAGCATTATGAGCGACTGTATGGGATCTACATGACCCAAATTCTGCCCATCTCGCTAATTGGCTCTATGGCGGGGCTGTTTGTTGCAGAAAAGCTGGTCAGAAAGCAGAGCGAATCAGCCCAGCTCCGCAGATTGGCAGCCCGCAAACTCGAAAATCCTAGCCTCACTTCCGACGAAGTGACTGCTTGGACAACGATCGCCGCTACCCTGCCGGAGGATGACGCATGAAAGCAGTCTTTCGCCCCAATCAGCCCGTGAAACCAATCGCCATCGTCCTGACCGCTGGGTTCATCGTTGCGATCGGTTCTGGCATTGTTGCCGGAGTTCGTAAAGGGCAGGAGATGGCGACTCAGCAACGGCAACAGCAGCAAGCAGAACAGAGGAAATATCCCGTCCCCCTGATGCAAAAGGGACTCGACACGCTCAACGCCAGCAGTAGCAAGCTAGATAAACAGATTGTTGCAGGTCTGGCTTGGCAATATCTCCAGCAAGCAAACGCAACCGATAAGCCGATTCTCTGGATTCGCAAAAAAGCCAACGATATCAGCTTTGACATCTCTCAGCAGTACAACACGCGCCTGATTCGCTCTGAGAAAGAGTTGGAATATCTCCACACTCTGAAGTTGAGAAGTGAGGCGATTGGACTGTTGATGAATGCCGTGGCTCAGGGAAAAGAGTCAGAGATTCAAAACTCGACAGACCTGTTCCCGCTGGTCAGAGAGACGAATAATCTCCGCAGCATCTATGACTCCCAAGTGGTTGAGAAGAGGTATCCCGATGAAAATTGAGCGCACCTTACACGCGCAGGTTAACCTCGCCCTGGTAACGGCTGCTCTGGTACTGATCGTCGCGCCAATGCGACCCGTCTTGAAGATGGCGATCGTCGGAACTCTCACCCTTGCCGCTCAGCGACACGCGCAAAAGCAAGAACTGTTAGTGAGAGACTATCAAACGGCTGTAGCGGTCGCAGGAAACGCCGTCAGCAGCGAGCTAAACGGGTTTGCAAATTGGCTAAAGGGACACTTCCCGGAACTGGAGGGCAAGCCGAAAAATCGCATTCAGAAGATCTGTCTGGACGGCTACCGGGAACTGCTGAAAGCACCCAGCAACCCGATCGCCAAATATGCCAAACTTGCCCGCCAATCCCTCATCTTTGTGGGCAACCCCAGAGAGGGAAAGAGCGTTGCCGCGCATTATGCTCTTAGCGCGTGGGTTGATGAAGATCCAGATCTGATTCTGTATGTCTTTGACCCTGCTTTGGGCGTGAATGACAGCCCCCGATTCCGATCGAACTGGTTAGGCATTCCCCGCCTCACCACTTGCCCGAAAGATGTGCAAACGGGTGTGTTCAAAGGATCAGCCAAACAGCTGAGAGATTTCCTAGAACCTGCCTACTTGCTGTTTCAGGGACGGGAACGAGAGGAGGTTAATTATCCCCCCGTTGCCATGGTGGTCGATGAACTCTCAAACAAACTGAACGAATTGAGCGAGAAGGAGATTGAGCCGATCGCTCAAATGATTCAGGCGTTAGCAGGGCAGGCTCCCAAGTACGGCATTTTCTTTTGGGGCATTCTGCACACCACGACGAAAGAAGAAATGGGCTTGCCTCGTCAGACCATCCGGCATTGTGCCGCCGTCATGGGTGTGGAAGCAGCACAGGACAAATCGCAGCTCAGCAACCTGCCCCGTACCATTCCGCCAGGCGCGATCAGCTTTGGGCAGCAGCAGTATCGACTCAGAGGCGGCAACCCAGCAGGCTTTGTAACCTCCATTCCAATCGAGAATGGCTATCTCCCAGTGCCACCGCTCGAAGGCTTAGACGAACTGCTAAGGGATTGGGTGACAGAGGACGGACAGACCCAACTTGAGATCGAATTCGCCCAGAGGCTTGAACTGCCCGAAGTACAGGAAGCGATCGAACTGTACCTGTCTGGATTGCTGAAAGACCCCAGCGAGAAGGAGGAGCCGAAGAAATATCTGTTTCGCCTGATTTGGGACATTCCCTATCGCGGCGATAGAACCGAGCATCGCGCCATCCTCGATCGCTACCTGGAAGCCCAGAAGAACGCACAAACTAACGGACACGCTGAACCTGTCGAGGTGAACCCATGAAATTCTTTTTCAACCTACTCGCAGCCCCCTACTTTCTCGCACTAATCGTGCTGCTGATTGCTTCTGGAGCAGTCAGCATCGATAAAGCGATCGTTGCTACTGGACGATTCACAGCGATCATTTTTTCGGCAGTGGATCGAGCTTCCAGTGATAATCCTCCCTTCCCTGACCGCAACGAAGGAGAGCAGCAATGAACTTTGTTTGTGCCATCGCCACGATTGCCAGTATCACCGGGATTGTGTACCTGCTCAATCCTGAGTTCAACCAGTTCGTTGATACCGAAGTCACCCCCCCGATCGCATCCTGGAGTGGTCAAAAATTACCCACCTGGGAAAAGGTGAAAGAGTCCTTCCAGCAAGGTTTTGAGGAGGAACGATGACGCAGACAGCAGGGCAACAGATTGACCCGCAAGAACTCATCAAACTGATTCAGGAGAATCCGGAGGTCAAGCAAGCCCTGCTGCAAACGGTCAAGAATCGGAAACGCAAGAAGCCAGCCACTTCAAATGCAGCAGGGACAGAGCAGGACGCACCAGAAACAGAGACAGAGCTGACCGACGCAAACGCGGCTCAGATGCAGAAATTGATGCTGGAAGCCATTCAGCAGATTGAAAGGAATTCAGCCGAACAGAAGCGCACCGCAGCAAACATTTATCGCTCTGTTCAAACCACCCAGGCACTCGCCAAAGAAATTCGCACCGTTAAACGCATTGGTAGCGATGTTCGTGAGATCGGAGAGGTCGCAGTTTTGGCAATTGCCCTTACTAGCGCGGGATTGTTCGTCATTGTCTGCACGGCAATCGTGCTGAAGAACGCCATCACTGACGCGATCGGTGGCATAAACCCGTTTAGCGGGGAGAGCAACTCCACTTCGGCTCAAGTGGTGAACATGGACTTCCCTGGCATTTATGACGGCGGCGAGGTTGCAGGAATTCCAGTGACCAGCAATTTCGGCATGAGAGTTCACCCCATTACCGGAGTGGAGAAGATGCACGAGGGCGCGGACCTGGGAATGGATAGCGGAACGGCCCTCCATGCCCCTGCTGCTGGAATTGTGGAATGCAAAGAAGACCCACCAGGGTACGGAACCTATGCAGAAATGGGTTTGCCGAATGGTGACAGTATTCTGTTGGGGCATTTGAGCGAGTGTTTTGCAGGACCCGCGCAGCCGGGAAAGCAAATTGCCACATCGGGTAACACGGGAGCCAGTACAGAGCCACACCTGCATCTAGAACTGCTTAAGGGTGGAAAGCCGGTTCAACCAACAATCGATGTGGCATTGGGTGTGATTGTGGGCGTGGACTACATGAAGGTTCGAGAGCTAACCGCTAAGTATTACCAAGCAACAGTTCATCAAGAATCAGGAGGAGAACATACTGCTCAAAACACTCGCACCGCAGCAACCGGATTGACTCAAATCATGCCCGATAACATCCCAAGCTGGAGCAAGGAAGCACTGGGCAACGCTGTCTCTGTGGATGAGTTTTTAGCCAGTCCCGACCTGCAAAAGTCCATCAGCCTTTATCGGATGGCAACCAATGTGGCGCAGCAGCTCAAGGAAGCCAACGGGGACGATCGCACTGCCTTACGCCGAGTTGCAGCCCTTTGGTATAGCGGCAATCCAGCCAGAGAGAATGATTACTCTGCGCTGCCTTTCCCTGGTGAACCGTCCGTAGGCGACTACGTTGATTCTGTGATGAGCAAAATTGATGGCGCAGCTGGTGCAGATGTGCCGCCGCCAGTTCAACCGCCATCAGCCAAGGAAGAACGCGAGCGGGCAGAGCAGTTCTTGCAGCAATCCCCTAAAGTAGCAGACCCTGATCGCTTCACCGTCGAAGTGTGGATCAACACCGACAGCGGCATAGCCCCAGCCAGCGGCATCATCATTCGATCGGACGGGCTAATTCTGACCAATCATCATGTCATTGCTAATGGACTGCTGCACGTCAAAACGAAAGACGGCAAGCAGTTCAGCGGACGCACGATCGCGAGCGACAGCAGCTTAGACCTGGCACTCGTTCAACTGGATGGAGCCGCTAACCTGCCCACCGCACCGCTGGCACAGTCAGCCAATGTCAAAGCAGGGGACACGGTAAGAGCGATCGGGCATCCGATGGGAAGCCACTGGAAGCAGACTGAAGCCTCAGTGATTGTTGTAAACAGCGATTGCGGGCTGCAAGCTTTAGACGGCAACTGTATCAGAACGCCATCCGGTTTCCTTTATCCCGGTAATTCTGGAGGTCCGCTCCTGAACGATCGGGGTGAGGTGATTGGCATCAATCGAGCGATTCAGGAAAGCACGGGTGAGGGGGTGAGCATTCCGATCGAAATCTTCCACCAGCAGTTCAAGATGCCATGAAAAACCACAAATTCCCCTTAATCGATCGAAACGGTCAGCGAGTCATTCTGCAACGAACCGGAGAGGAAGGAATCATCGTGCATCGCGGCACTTGTGCTTATTGGGTCGAATTCAGCGATCGGTGTGAAGTGCGATCGACTTATGAACTGGATTACCTAGACGAGCCGGAGCCAGCGCAGCAGCGGGTAGGCAAAGCCAGAATGACGCAGTTATCACTGTTTGAACAGCAAAGCCCCCGATCGCATTGATCAAGGGCTGCTTTTCCTGGAGAACGACTCAAAAAAAATGCCCCTAATAAGCTGGGGCGATTTATTAAATCCTCTCTTGTTTGTTATGTGATTAGTATTGCAAGTCTGCTTTACATTTCCATCCTGCTACCGATGGGAAAAATGCCGGAGGTACTCTGACGATCGGATTAGGGGAATTCCCCCAATAGTTAGGTCAGCAGATGCAGGGCGCTCGGACTACTGCTGAATCAAATCCTTTTCCACGGCAGCAATTAGCACCTGGCGCACCCACGCGGCGGATTGAGGATGTTCACGAATTGCCGCATCAATTTCGACAGGTAGCTTTACGCAAAAGGGTTTCTTTGCCAACTCCACACCCGCCGGAAGATCAACCGCAGGAGGAAACTGCTTTGACCTGAATTCAGGCGTTTGCACGGGTGCAGGATTGCCACCTTTATCCCCTTTTTTCTTGACCATAGTTTTACCTCACTCTATTTCAAGGATAAACAGTATACCGGGAAATAACGCATCACGATCGCTTATAGCATTTCCCAGTATATCGGGATAAATCTAATCGCCTGCCCTATTATATTTCCCAGTATACTGGGTTATATTATTAATTGTGAGGGCAAACCAAATAGCCAACCACCCCAAAGGCGAAAGAGAGGGGGCAGAGAAAGGAAGGGCATAGCTGCCACCCCTAGATCCCCTGCCTCACACGGCAAACAAAAAAAACCACCCGGCAAGGTGGCTTGAAAAATTAAAAGGATGCTCATAATGATTGCACAAATTCAAGAAGCCCGGAATGATGCAGCCCGGCTGGAAGAACACCTCGATGCTGAGGAAGCCAAGTACCAGCAAGGTTTGCAGGACGGTATGCGATCGATGCTTCGCAGATCGCTTTTTGAGTCCGTCTCCTACATGGCTGGATACAACGAGGGCATGACGCGCCGAGTCCGTTTCGGAGTGAAAACCGAGGAACAGTGGCTAGAGCGTGGTTGGGGCGATGAACTGCTGAACGACGAATTCTAATCACCGCATACGGGAGGGACTTAGATCCCTCCTTTCTTTTTCCGCAATCACTTCACGCGAGGAATTGAATCATGGCAACCGCAACATTGATTGAAGGAACGATCGAAGTTATCGGACGTGAGAAAAACGGGCAGTACGGACCATACAAGCCTGTGTTGTTCAAGCTGGCTGATGGTTCAGAGATCTGGAAGTCTTACAAACCGGATGCCCCGGAATTAGCGCAGCTTCGTAAGGGGCAGACCTACCAACTGGTGAAGGTGGGCGATGAAATCAAACTCGTTGCCCCAGGGCAGTCCACACCACAGGCTCAGGCGACGACTCCGCCGATCGCGCCAGCGCACCAGACAGACCCGTACCGCATGGGCGACGACCAGAAGCGGGACGTTGCCGCTTACGTTTCCCAGATGGGCGATCTGCTTGCCTACTGCCGGAACGTGGCGCAGCAAAAGCTGGGTGATGTGGAGGAAGAAACGATTCGCACCTCAACTGCCTCTCTGTTCATTACCGCGCAACGGAAATTTAACCTCTAGATCACGGCACAGGGGCATTGCTGCCCCTACCTACTTGGCGGATTACCAATTTTTTGACTTTTCACGCAGGCAGCAAGTAGAGGCAAATAATGTTATTTTGATTCCGCGATCGTGGAGCGGTTCACCCACACAAGCGTGGGGACAACGAATCCTTCCAACGCCAGGGCGGCCATCATTCTGCGGTTCACCCCCACAAGCGTGGGGACAACAGAATATCGTGGCGGCTTGCCCAAGACACAGCCCGGTTCACCCCCACAAGCGTGGGGACAACTATTGATGACCCCCTGAAAAACCACGAGGAAGCCGGTTCACCCCCACAAGCGTGGGGACAACGATTAGGGGTTGTAAGACCGATCGCCCATTGCTCCGGTTCACCCCCACAAGCGTGGGGACAACTCATTGAGGAAGAACAATTTTCCAAGCCTGAAAGCGGTTCACCCCCACAAGCGTGGGGACAACCGTTGTTGAGCTTGCGATCAACCTTCCGTAATTCCGGTTCACCCCCACAAGCGTGGGGACAACACTACGCAAGCCGCCTATGCGCTTGGGGTTGCGCGGTTCACCCCCACAAGCGTGGGGACAACCGAGCCTGCCGCGCCTGACGCGTCTACCGAACCGGGTTCACCCCCACAAGCGTGGGGACAACGAGGAAGCTAGCGGACGAGCTGAACCGGATTAATCGGTTCACCCCCACAAGCGTGGGGACAACGTTCAGTCCAGAGAAGCGGGAGAACCAGTCCATACGGTTCACCCCCACAAGCGTGGGGACAACGCTAGGTGCTGCACTGGGCTATGTGCGATCGCCCGGTTCACCCCCACAAGCGTGGGGACAACTAACTTAAGCGTCCGTGTTCTAAGTTTCAATTGGACGGTTCACCCCCACAAGCGTGGGGACAACTGTCAGGGTTTAGGAATGAGCAGTCGCGGCATACGGTTCACCCCCACAAGCGTGGGGACAACTGGCTATACGGCATGAGTTTTGCTTGCAGAGTCGCGGTTCACCCCACAAGCGTGGGGACAACGGGTTCTTAGTCCTGACTGGGGGGATGCACTTGCGGTTCACCCCCACAAGCGTGGGGACAACCAGCATCGAAATGTTTCAAAGCCCTTTTATTACGGTTCACCCCCACAAGCGTGGGGACAACATAGTGCTTAGTCTCAGGAACACTTGAAACAAGCGGTTCACCCCCACAAGCGTGGGGACAACCCGGTTCTATGGCACGTTAGTCGGCGGCTTCTGCGGTTCACCCCCACAAGCGTGGGGACAACTAAAACGATTGCCCTCGTGACCCACAAATAAAGCGGTTCACCCCCACAAGCGTGGGGACAACGATCGGAGAACTGCGGCGGGCTGTAATGGATGACCGGTTCACCCCCACAAGCGTGGGGACAACGAAGCTCCGATTGGTATTCTCGTTCAAGATCACACGGTTCACCCCCACAAGCGTGGGGACAACGCCCAGGACCTCTTGTATAAAGCCGATCGGGTCGGCGGTTCACCCCCACAAGCGTGGGGACAACTGAACTTGTGCCGCCAGTAATCCCAATCGAAAACGGTTCACCCCCACAAGCGTGGGGACAACAGTTTAATGTGACTGTTGTAAAAGACGATCGCCCGGTTCACCCCCACAAGCGTGGGGACAACGCCAACCTTTTACTTCTGCACTGGTGTCTAGTAACGGTTCACCCCCACAAGCGTGGGGACAACCGGTTGATACTTACGATCTTAAGAGTTTTAACACGGTTCACCCCCACAAGCGTGGGGACAACTTAGATTGTCGCAATTGACATTACTGGAGGATCTTCGGTTCACCCCCACAAGCGTGGGGACAACCGGAGCAATCCCAAGTCAGGCGGACGGTTGATCCGGTTCACCCCCACAAGCGTGGGGACAACGCAAATTCTTGACACCCAGGACAGTTATCGACCCCGGTTCACCCCCACAAGCGTGGGGACAACGGATTGCGAAGGCGTGAGGGTCGCGGCTGATATCGGTTCACCCCCACAAGCGTGGGGACAACTGAATATAGCTTGCAAGCAATTATTTCAGCTTGCGGTTCACCCCCACAAGCGTGGGGACAACTAACTGACGCGACGACTGTTAATGGGGACTGTATCGGTTCACCCCCACAAGCGTGGGGACAACGCAGAGACACCCAATCAGGGTCAATCCCGCACAGCGGTTCACCCCCACAAGCGTGGGGACAACGTCAGTCGATCGAGTGATCACCACAGACAAGTCACGGTTCACCCCCACAAGCGTGGGGACAACGATCGACTGTGGATATGACCGCCTATATTGCCGACGGTTCACCCCCACAAGCGTGGGGACAACTACGTGCTGAAACTGCCGATCGCCCTCGTACAAGTCGGTTCACCCCCACAAGCGTGGGGACAACGCGTTTCCAGTTGAAGACTGAAACCACTGAACCGCGGTTCACCCCCACAAGCGTGGGGACAACGTCAGTCGATCGAGTGATCACCACAGACAAGTCACGGTTCACCCCCACAAGCGTGGGGACAACTGCCAGATAGACCGACTAGGTGTTTTTAATTTCGGTTCACCCCCACAAGCGTGGGGACAACAAACCATTGCTGATCAAGTTGATGACATCCCGCGGTTCACCCCCACAAGCGTGGGGACAACATATATTCTTGCTTATCTCCTACGACACGATACTCGGTTCACCCCCACAAGCGTGGGGACAACCAGTAGCAGAAAATAAAATTTTTGAAGCTAAACGCGGTTCACCCCCACAAGCGTGGGGACAACCTTCTCTCAGTTTTTCCTGAGCTTTTTCTTTAACGGTTCACCCCCACAAGCGTGGGGACAACGCTGCTCGATCGATATCTTCTGCTCTTGCAGCACGGTTCACCCCCACAAGCGTGGGGACAACCAAGACCCGCAGCTACACCCGATCGTGAACCTACGGTTCACCCTCACAAGCGTGGGGACAACCGGGTTTGTTGGCAGGCTTGGTCGTGCTTTTGTGCGGTTCACCCCCACAAGCGTGGGGACAACTGAAGCTTGAGCTTGAGGCGTTGGCAGAGATGGACGGTTCACCCCCACAAGCGTGGGGACAACTTTCCCTAAAATCGCAGTTTAAGCCGGAAGTACGGTTCACCCCCACAAGCGTGGGGACAACTGGAACGATCGCGCTAACCAGCAACATAAACAGCGGTTCACCCCCACAAGCGTGGGGACAACGATCGATCACTGTCCTCGCTGCTGCAACTACACTGCGGTTCACCCCCACAAGCGTGGGGACAACTGCTGATTGCCTGCCGCTGTATAGTTACTCACGCCGGTTCACCCCCACAAGCGTGGGGACAACTCCCTCGAAGGCCACGATTCCAGGAACTTGACAGCGGTTCACCCCCACAAGCGTGGGGACAACTCGGATGTACTGCCGATATTCGGGGGAAAAATGCGGTTCACCCCCACAAGCGTGGGGACAACGGCAAATGCCGGATTTGCACCGGGGAGAAGCCACGGTTCACCCCCACAAGCGTGGGGACAACCCTTTTTTACGATTCGCTCTTACCTTCTTAGTTCGGTTCACCCCCACAAGCGTGGGGACAACAACTACTTTTTAACCCGACTGGTAACGACGATCCGGTTCACCCCCACAAGCGTGGGGACAACTGGCGTGTTCAGCACTCACCGACTGCTCACGGACGGTTCACCCCCACAAGCGTGGGGACAACCCAGTTTCTTCATTGCCGACAGGAACAATTTCAACGGTTCACCCCCACAAGCGTGGGGACAACGGCAGAGTTTACAAATCCAAGCTCTTGCTTGTACGGTTCACCCCCACAAGCGTGGGGACAACTTATTTTGTATTTCCAAAACTTTACGAATTACCGCGGTTCACCCCCACAAGCGTGGGGACAACCTGGACAACCTGCCCAACCTGGACAACCTATTTCGGTTCACCCCCACAAGCGTGGGGACAACGTCGCTCCGGCTTGCCTTTGAGCGTGCGAATCACGGTTCACCCCCACAAGCGTGGGGACAACGCTGAAATATCAACCTGAGCAGAATCTTCTTTAACGGTTCACCCCCACAAGCGTGGGGACAACTGCGCCTGCATGGGTTCGGCCTCAAAATACTTGCCGGTTCACCCCCACAAGCGTGGGGACAACAGAGAGCAGGCGAGCAAAGTGCAAAGTTTTTTTACGGTTCACCCCCACAAGCGTGGGGACAACTGGCCGGCAGCGTGATCGACCCCGACTCCGTTACGGTTCACCCCCACAAGCGTGGGGACAACGTAGCAATCAATGGCTTTTGTTGCTTAATCAAGCGGTTCACCCCCACAAGCGTGGGGACAACGCAGACACGCCCGACTAGCCATGAGCGAACCATCGGTTCACCCCCACAAGCGTGGGGACAACGGAATCGCATCTCGCACTGCTTCCGGTGTGATGGCGGTTCACCCCCACAAGCGTGGGGACAACGTATGGTGTGGGCGGATTCTGTGTGAAGAGTCGCGGTTCACCCCCACAAGCGTGGGGACAACTTAGAACAGTCCATTCGCCGCGTTGATCAACTAAGGTTCACCCCCACAAGCGTGGGGACAACTGTCGGGAATCTGATTAATCCAGCCTCCCAGCACTGGTTCACCCCCACAAGCGTGGGGACAACGTGGGAACCGCACGAAGACAAGGCAAGGGAAAGCGGTTCACCCCCACAAGCGTGGGGACAACGCAACACGATCAAGCCTAGAAACAGAAAGCGCAACGGTTCACCCCCACAAGCGTGGGGACAACGAATGTTCGAGTTCGGACCCTACGCAATCAAATGGCGGTTCACCCCCACAAGCGTGGGGACAACTTTTTGCCTTCTCCTTGGATAAACCTGCTGAAACCGGTTCACCCCCACAAGCGTGGGGACAACTTCCGGGGCGGGTCGGCATCTGGCGCGGCGAGGACGGTTCACCCCCACAAGCGTGGGGACAACGGTTGCGAGTGCGCGATCTTTGTTTTCCTGTAGTTCGGTTCACCCCCACAAGCGTGGGGACAACTGAGCCGATCGCCTGCGGATTCGCGATTGATGGCGGTTCACCCCCACAAGCGTGGGGACAACTCTTCCACAGTACTTGATCTGATTAGATCTTTACTAGTAACACCCCCTCTATGTCTATTAGAGACCGCGATGGAGTTCCGAGGATTCGGGCATCAAACCCCTGTTCATTGCGTTGTGGATAAATCATCACGGCAGATCCGCTTCCGTGTTTCTGCTCAATCAAAGTCCATAACTCGTCCCTCACTAGTGCTGAAACCCGTCCCGTAAAAACCCCTGGCTTGATCTCAAACAACCAACGGCTTAACTCTCCCCGCAGCACTGGCTTGGCTTTCTCCAAAATAAACACGACCATTTAACCTTCCTTCTCCGACCAGTCCTTTCCTCCCTCAACTGTCTCCAGCACGTCGTCCCACAGGAAACAAATTGGCTCTGTCTCATCCTCATCTCCAAAGCCCAGCACCTTATCAACATCCTGTACTAGGCGATGCATCAAACGATAGTCATTAAACTTCTGCCGGCACTTGCGTCGTACCAACGTATCCAAATCGAAATACGTTTCTGACACTGCTTCAAATGCAGCCGGAACTGTTGTTTCCGCTTTATATAAATCTGCAATGTCATAGACAAATGACAATGGTTTACCCGTGTGAATAAACCCCAGCGCGGTCGAATAACCAACAGAATTCAACGCTGCTTGACACACAGCATACAAACAAGTGTTTGCGATCGATAGTGCCTGATTAATTGGATTGGCTTGATCCCAGTCTTCCTGCTTATAATTTCGACCCGTCCACTCCACCCCAGTTTTTTTACTCCACTGCTGATACATCGTCCGTACCCGCACTCCCTCCAACCCTCGAATTTGTTGAAGCGTCAAATCTTCGCTGGGCGTATCCTCAAATCGAAAGATATACATCCGCCGCACCACTGCCAGTCTTTGAATTGCATCTGCCCACAGCGTTGCTTGGTGAAGCAGCCGCTTAGAATTGCCTGCACCACTGCGCCCACTGGCATAAAATCGCATGAGATCCTCTCCTACCCACTGCACTTCACACGCATTATCTGCCAGCGTTTTTATGGCAGCGTGGGTAATCGAAGTTCCAGGACCAAGCAACAGCGTTGCAATTGCCGCACAGGGCACAAAGAACTTACTCTTCTCCTTAAAAACCGCGATCGCTCGGTCATCTTGTTCAATGCGGCAGTGTTCAAAGTACAAGAAACTGATGCGATCGCGCGCCTTCGGCAATGTCCGTAACCTGGACATGAGTACTCACCTCAAACTTAGAAAATTTAGGATTACAATCGAGCGATCGAGAGTAAGCCACAGCCGTAGGAACGCCCCCGTCCAATTCCCTGTCGAATAGCAGTGCTAAATAAGGCTGGATCATCAATCCGAATCACGCCTTGATACAGTACGCTGATAATCCGAATCGGAGAAGTTCCCTTCCCTTTCATTCCAAAGACATTTGGGGTTGGAACGGTATCAACGTTCAGAAGCGTGAAGCCATGCTGGGCTGCTCGTCGCTCTAGCCAAGCCAGGTGCTCAGGCTGGTGAAACAGCCCGAGCGTCTTACCAGTTTCCTTGCTGCGCTTGCTAGGATTCGCCTTCAATCGAAATTGAACGACTCGCCCTGCACGAAGTTGGCTATCATCTAGGTCAAACGGTTTAGTGATGGGGGCTTTTGCCAAGTATCCCTGGTGCAGTCGGCTCCAGTCAGGCTCGATAGCAGATTGGACAAGGATTACATCGCTATCCGGCTCATGACGAAACAGCACGTTCCAGTCAGCACGAGGCTGATCGCGCTGTTCGTCCGGAAACGCTTGCATGATACGTCGATGTAGATCATGAGCATTACTAAAATCTCGTTGGGCTGTGCTATCGCCCCCGTTTAGAACTAATTGGGAAAGATACATAGGTTCTTTTCAAAAGAATGAGGGTGAACACAACGACTACCAAACAGCCGTTTTTGCCAATCAATCGGCACATCTTGCCGGACATCCAGACTGTCGGGCACTTCGACAAGACCGCGCAACTGACTCGGTAAAGTGCGAATAGAAGTGCTTTTGAGATATATACGGTGTTCCAGAGCTTTCAGCAGGGGTTCATCAACAATTCCCACATGAATCGGACAACTCGGTACGAAGCTCTTGCGCCCAAAGTAAAGCTGCCAGCAGGGAGACTGGAGCGCAGCATCCAGGGTTTCTAAAATTGGGCGATCGCCCTCTAGCCCTACCAAATAGTCGGCATCTGCCACGTAATAGCGTTGGCTAATGACGGTATCGCCCTTGCTGCCGCTGGATTTGATGCTGTCCATAATGGTGTGATAGTCACACTGCACCACACCTTCCTGGTTGATCCGAACCCCCATCTTGAGGGTAGCTAGATCATCAACCGGTTCCCAGCGAGGACGACCCAACGCTGCACAGAGCAAACCAATTACAGCCGATTTGGTAGGCTCCCGACGGCTATCTCGAATCGTGAATCGGCTATGGTCGCCCCAACTCATCATGGGGGCACGCATTCTCAATAAAAGTGTAGGCATGATTAGTTGCCTCCGGGAAAGGCAGCGGCAATCGCATCTTTAATCAACTCATCTACAGCTGGCTTTTCACAGTCCTTCAGGTTTACCAACTGTTGGGCAAGCTGTTCGCGGGTGACGATGCCTTTGAACACTACGGATTTTTCACCATACATCTTGCTCAAATCTGCCCAGTGGCTATCCAGCTTGGAGATAGCATTCTCCAGCAGGCTTTTGCTACTTTTAGGAGCCATAGGATTTTCAAATGCATCTACCAGTGAAATTGGCTGACCTTTACGAACGACCACCATGACTGCTGCTGGGAGGCTATGGGCAGCAAAGCCATTTTGATGTCCAGTAGGAATCGCTTTGATAAAGGCTTCAGCAAAGGCTTGGGCAATAGTATCTGCCTGGACATCGCTGCCTAAATTAGTTTGGAGTTGTACCGTATCCAAAGTAGTGAAGCGATAGTAGGTGGAACTGTTGTAGCCCGTTTCGCCCATGTGGTCTGCCCCAGCATCGTCACTGCTGCCCAGGTCATCCACAGCGGTGAAGAAGTCGAATTCTTGCTGGAGCTTGTTGACGCTAATGGCGTGCGCCATTTGTACTGCAGCATCCACATTCACCGTCGGCAGAGATGCCATCATGCGCCCAAACAATGCCACGTCACCAGGCTTGCCGCTGTCTACCAATACCTTCTCAATCAGCTTGGGCATGTTGGGATCTTTGGCAGGTAGTTTTGGTTCTTTGCCCTTCAGTTCAGGCTCAATTTTTGCCCAGTTCTTGATTAGAATGTCGGCGACCGCGGCGATCTCTGTCCGTCCTAAGAACAGAATTGTTTTTGATTCAATCTTGTCGGCTTCAAATTTTGCTCCTAACACTTCTAGTGCTAATTTGGTTGCTGTCTCCGCTTGTGCTTCAGGGATTCCTGCTTTTACCAACAATGCTTTGAGTTCTGGCATCCAGGAGCGCGATCGCTGAGCAAATTGTTCTGCTTCTATCTCAGAATGTGCTTGATAAAACAAGCGCACAGCCCGTTTCTGGCATTGGCTAGAAATTCGCGCCCGAGGATAGCCACCAAACACAGTAGACTTTGGCATTCCATTCTCATCACGGTTCAAATTGGCGGGTGGAAAGCTTTGTAGAACATGAATTTCGAGTTGCATGGTTTATGACTCCGTTTGAATTGGTTTGAATTGGTTTGAATTGGTTGAAAGTGAGTTGCCGTTATTCGGCGATGTCATCGGCGGCTGGTTCCGATTCGTCTAATGAACTAGGTGGCGCACCCCAAAATGCTCTTGCCCAGCGGTCTTGAATATATTGATTAGGGTGCTCCCACTGGCGCAGATCGGCCAAGAGTTGGGGGTAGTTGATGGCAATTCCCTTACTTTTCATTTGCCGCACCAATGCGGTTAGAGGCGATTGGATATCGGTTAATGTCAGATCTAGCAAGGTTCGAAAGCGGCGATCGGCTCCTTCGGAATTTGTTGCGGTTGCTAAGCCACGGCAGCTATGCCCGAAATTCCCCTTCTGTTGAGTGGATGGATAGTAGACTGAAAGGCACGCAACGGGAATCCAAATCTTCGTCTGTTCCCACTCCGATGTATTACCGACATAGGGCAACACAACGGGGTAAACCTTGCGAATATGTTCTGGCTCACAAGATAGAGCGCGTTTGAAATCTGCCTTTGCGCCGTTATCGTTTTTGATTCGGTCGCTAACCGATTTGAGAAATCGGCTTTCGTACTCTAATCGATTGCGGGGTGTACTTTGAGTTGTTGTCATTGATGGTTCTCTTATTGGGAAACTTTGTCTTTCTTCTTCGCTGCCTTGGCTTTCTTCGCCTCCTTCTCCTCTGGGGTAGCCCGCAAATCTGAGAGCTTCCATTCCAGAGCACGTAGGGCTTTGGCTCTGGCTTCATAGTTACGAATGGGAGAAATTGACGCCGTGAAGGCATCCCTTGCAGCGCTTTGCACCGTCTTTGTCCACTCTGGTAGCTTCGTATTGCCGTAGGTGATGCCGTTGCCGTCTACGGTTTTGTCGGCAGGTAATTCTCTTAAAAGCGTTTGAAATGCGCGATCGAGGGTAGCCCAATAGCGAGATTCGCCATCCAAGATTTCTGCCAGTTGGCGAGCCTGCTCACCAATTGCCTTGCTGTTGGTGGTGGGTGGATTCAACCCTTTAGCTAATTCGTAATAGGGGCTGCTTTGGAAGAAGCGAAAAATATGCTGATTGTCTTCAGTAATGGCGATCATAGTCTTGAGCGACGCTCCTAATTGCTTATCTGTAATGTAGATAGCGGGAGCTGAAAACCTCTCAACACTACAAGCTAATGGCTTAGCTTTATCAGCACACATACCAAAAACCTGGAGATGCACTACATCTTCTACCAAACCTTCTGCATGCAGTGTAGCTAGCCAATCGATAATTCGAGGACGATGATTCTTTTCCGCAGATTGCAAAAAACTATGAGCATTTCTCCACAACTGGCGTGTTGGAGAAAACCGCACAGGCTTATCTTCATGAAAAGCAATGCCACACTCCCACTGCTGTGGAGAAATTTCATCTGGAAAGGAGTTACCCATCGTGATTGCCAATTGACTCATGCCATCGCTATCAGGCACTAGATTCAATCGTCGCCAGGGGTAGGTTAGATAGTGGATATAACCATTGGGAACTGTCTTTGCTGGTTTCCCTGCGTAGCTCATTTCCCATGTTGGTAAGTCTTCACCCGACACAACGCTAGGGATTTCTCCTTCAGGGTAATATTGCATCAAGTTCAGCAATAACGTACCTTTAAGGGTCGTCCCGACAACAAGAACATTTGAATTGTTGATGGTAGGTGTATTGACAGCCGAACGGTTCCCTGAACTTTGCGGTGGATAGAACGCTCTTAGGCTGGTAATATCAACCGATTGTAGTCTCACCATCAGACGGGCTGCCTCTGGCGGTGAAACACGATAGCCGCTCCACTCATGCTCATGCGAGAACACTTTAGAGGTACTCATCGTATGAATCGCGTAGATTGGTACAGCTTTATCTTTGGTTAATGCTGTGTCCTGCATAAACGGATAGTCAGGATGAAATAAGTCAAACCGATCGCGCCATTGATTGAGATAGGCGATTGCCTTCTTGCCGTTATCTTGCTGAATCTCTTCCCAATGATCGACGTCCTTCGGTCCCTGATAGGCTCGATGCAAAACCGCCAACAAAAAGCGATAGATTGCCAACGTTGTGGGGGGATTATCTGCTTGAATTTCTTTTAACGTTTCCCATGTGGTGAATAACTCTATTAGCGACACATCTCGCCGCTGCCAGTCTTGACTCACCACAAGCAACCAGGGTTGATCGACCAAATTAAATGTCATCATGGCTCGAATTTCCTCTTAAATTCTTTGATCGCTCATCTACCCACTTTTTCGATCACCACTCCCCGCAGTGGATCTAACTCCAATTCCCACTTACCCACTTGAGTTTTACCTTCTGTATTCAGCACCACATAACGGCAGTAGCGCAGCAGTGCCGAAGTCCAGGTTGTGGGATTGGACTGTGCCATCAATGCCTGCACTAATCCCCGTTTACCAATCCGAGTACTATGCTCTAGTAATCCTCGGATTGTGGCTAAATTAGGCGATTGTTCCAGATCAACCGCCTGGTTCGTCCCAGGTAGTAGCAACCCATTAGCGGTTTGTTGTAAAAAGATTGTCGTCACAGTAGGTTCGCCTAGCCGGGTGACTTTAGCGATTGTATTGTCATCGTCCTCTTCCCCTTGGCGTGTAAAGTCAGCCGGGTGGTTCTCTATTAAGGCTGGTGGTAGCTTGACTGCATTCGCCTGGGCAATTTTCTTACTGGTTTCACCGGCTTGGTAGTCAGCCAAAGAACTTTCCCAGTCTTGTTGATGGCTAAGTTCTAAACCGTGGGGAATGGGCGCATCCAGGTAATATACCGACTCGATTAAGTCATCAGTTTCTGCAGGCAAGTGCACCGTGTTTTTGTTTCGCAGAGTCAGCCACGAGCGCAGCAGAATGTGGCGGTTGTAAATGATTCCTGCGTCAGCAAACTGCGCCTTACCTTCTTTGTTGATAGTTGGCTCAACCACCCACATCGTAGGCACTTCCAGCTTCACAGGGCGGTTGTCTCTGATGTGTCGATGGAGCCGACCTGATCGCTGTAAGAGCAGATCGATCGGAGCCAAGTCGCTAATCATCAAATCAAAATCCACATCCAAACTCTGCTCAATTACCTGCGTTGCTACCAACACATAGCGATATGGACGAGTTCTAGCGCAAATGTCTAATAGATGAGTGATGAAAGCCCGTGATCTAGGAAAAGTTTGTGATGTAATTAGGTACTTCACAAAATCGAAAAACTGAACACTTTTCTTCCCAAACATCTTGAGGCAACTATTCTCAATCCGTTCGCGATTAGTGAACAGAAATCGCCCATGAAATAACCCCAGTTCATCCTCAGCAAACTCCACCTGCAATCGCTCGAAGATTTCCTGTGCCCGTCCTACTGTTGAGCAAATCACCGCTGCACAGCCGCCCTCTGACAGTTTGTCTCCCAGAACTGTCACCCATTCCCCATCACTAACCCAGCGCAAATTCAGCGATCGCGTCACATCTTTGGAGGCCGCAAATGATCTGACCTCAACTTTTCCACCGGAAAAGGTAGTAATACGTGGATAGTCCGCTTGAGGTAGTTCTACATCAGTCTGACCACAGCCCCTGGCATAAGCGTTTATTAATAGATGACGCGTACTCGTGGGCAACGTTGCTGATAGTGCAATCACTGGCGAACCCAATACTGCCAACCATTCCAGAAGTCGCTCTAGTAGGGTACTGGTATACAGGTCATAGGCATGGATCTCATCCAAAATCACTGTGCGACCCGCCAAACCAAACAAGCGGACAAACTGATGTTTCGATCGCACCACCCCCATCAATCCCTGATCTACAGTTCCAACACCATAAGGACTAAGCAACGATCGCTTTCGCGCCGTATGCCATTCTCCTGCACCCACTCGACCCGCTGAGTTTTGGCTGTCTTCGTCGTAGACCTGATCTAATCGACAAACCGTCTGCTGATACTCCTCCTTCAATGCTGCCGCCGCATGGCTCAAGGTCAGATTTACAGTTTCTTCGGAATAACGCTGGCTTAAGAAGCTTTTTACCCGCTGCCACATAGCATTACTCGTTGCCTGTGTCGGCAGCCCAATATAAAACCCACCGGCCGAAGTCTGATGCTGTAGATAATCCGCTAAATACAATGCCGTCTCAGTTTTTCCCTCTCCCATCAATGCTTCCACCAAAATTAGACATGGAGGAATCAGCCTAGGGGCAAGGGCAATCGCCTCATTCTGCAACGGTCGTGGCGTACTGATCTTAGGGAATAACTCTGTGAAATCCAGCGGTTTGTCCTTTGTTATTTTCGTCCAGCCGATCGCCCGCAATGCGTTTTCAGCTTTAACATTTAATTCCTTTGTATAGTCCTCAAAAGATGTGTCATTTGCATAGGGAAAGCCGCTTTTTTTATCTGGGTTTGACGCAACCCAATCTGAAACTGTCGTTAGCCCTGCCAAAATCATTGCAGCGGCATTGTCACAGTGGCAGGGTAAGTCTGCTGCGGTTAAATCGACAAACCCTTGCAACTGCTCAAAAATCGTTTGGCTAAATCGACGATGCTGCCAATCACTCCCTGGATTGGTGCCACACAACCCGTCATCCAAAGCATCAATGTCAGCTTGAGATGGGAAAAAACCATGATGTCCTCCCACAATCATTGCTAATCGCCTAGCGAGTTGATGTGCCTTTCGCTGAGTCAGGTGGTTCCCCAACCCGATATCACACAAAAACTGTGGCATTGTCTTTGCTGTAACCAGTCCATGGGGCGTTTTAGTATCCGGAAGCCGTGTCCATAAATCATAAAAATGCTCTCCTAGCAGGGCTTTTCCCACCTCGCTCACCTGAAACTGAAATGCAGGACTAACTTTGCCTAAGTCATGGCACCCTGCCAAAAAGCTACAGCACTTCACCAAGGGCTCACCCGCCAACCCCAGTCCGCGTTCCAGGGTAGCGATCGCCGCCGGGCTCAAATACTCCTGCACAATCTGCCTTGCCACAGCAGCCGTATCAGCGAGATGGCAAATCACTGGATGATACTCAGGCTGTCCATTGGCTGTGAACTCTCCCCTGCCTGTTTTTGCCCAAAACCTCTCATTCATCTAATTCACTTCCTTGGAGTACTGTTGCTGCATCCCCTCAATTTCTTCCTGCACCATTGCTATCAGTTGGGGCGGACTCACCACCTTGGCGTTTTTCCCGTAGTAGAGAACCCACCGCTTAACTTCGTTTAACCCTCTAGCAACAAATCTCAGGGTGATCGAACCGTCAGGATGCTTGTCAATTGTTTGGCTAGGATGCCAACGGCGTTCGCAGATATAGGGTGCAGTAGGTGCATCGAACCAGATGCCTATGTCTTGCAAATTGCCGCTTAACTCATGCTGGAAGGCTCCAGCAAAATAAGCTTTAGGATCGAACTCCGGGTCTGTTTCAAACTGCGATGGTAGAATAACCAGTTTACGAATGCGATCTACCCGAAAATCTCTAACCGTTTGTCGAATATGACAAAACCCCGTTACACAAGGATTATTGCGAGTAAAGTGCAGCAAATATGGATCTAGAACTCGCTCTGATTCTGTGTTTCGTCCAGCAGTGAAGTATTGAATTTTCACCTGTTGCCGATCCTTGCAAGCCTGCTCCAACTGCTGCCAAATTTCAGGGTTTAGATCTAACTCTGCTCCCACCCGCACTAACACACTCTGTTGAGCTAATTCTTGGAGATCTACCCAGGTTTGCTCTGGCAATCGTTGTGCTAATCGAGCGATCGCTCCCTCCAACTGTACTTGGTAGGCTGACCCGGCATAAGCACTCAGCATCCGTGCACCCAACGCTAGCGCAAACAATTCCCCTTGGCTTAAGGGAATAGTCGGCAATCGCCAATCTGGCTCCGTGTAGTAGTAACCTTTGACCTTAGTGCTGGAGATCGGTGCGTTGAAGCGATCTCGCATAAAATCAATGTCTTTGCGAACAGTTCGTTCTGTTACTCCTAAGACTTCTGCCATAGTGGTTGCTGTATGGCGTTGTCTTGAGCGCAGAAATGTATCTATTTGCAGTAGCCGCTCTAGGTGCCGTCCTGAAGTTGTCACGCTGTAGACCCATCACACTAGAACACAGCTTAAACACCCACCCCGGAAAAAACGCTTCCGGGTTCCAGTCATTAGAAAATCTTTGTAGAAATAGGGGCAGAACTTACGTAAACCCTATCAAAGGTATACTAATGCCTCGGCTACTATCGACTAAACTACGGTTCACGATCGGGTTATGTGCTGAACAAGTGTGGGCAAGTGGAATAAGAGCGATGCCATGATGGTGTGCCCGCTATGCGCTGTCCCTTCTACGACTATGCCAAAGTCTATAAACATGGTCGGACTCGTTAGAGTATTTAATGACGCTCCCCGCCGCAAGCAGCGGGGTATCCGGACATCAAGCCTTACGGGTGACTTACGCCCCAAGGGGCGGGGAATGTACCCTTGATACGATTCAACATTTTCTCGCTCCATGGAAAGGCTCGCAGGGAAATGAGCGAGCCAACTATCATCCAGTTTTTTCATAGCGATCGCGACGTTACTACAAAGTTTGCCGACTTCTACAAAGAAGGTCATATCCGGATTGAGGTAAAGCAGGGTAGCGATACATCCGGTAAGGGTACGGCAAAGCGGGGAACGGAGACTTATCGCAAGGCGATGGAGAAGGCTTTTTTCCAGGCGCGAGCGTATGTCATCCTAGCTGCTGCCTTGCAAGACATCGAAAAGCGTCGCTCTTAAGATAGGGGTAGTCGAAAAAGTCAAGTGAGGAGTGGAGGAATGGAGCGGATTGCGTTGAAAGATTCGATCGCGGCACTGCGAGCAGAGTTGATTGAGTCGATTATGGCCGCGCAGGGAGAGAAGTTGCGCTTTGAGGTGGGTGAAGTGACGATGGAGTTCCAGGTTGAAGTGGAACAAAGCGTGGATGGCAAAGGCGGCATCCGGTTCTGGGTGGTCGAGATGGGTGCAGGCGCAGCGAGTAAAGATAAGGCGATTCATAAAGTAACCGTGCCGCTCAAGCCGGTGCGCGCAGATGGCAAACCTGTTTTAACGGGCAGTGACGATACCCCAGAATAAAGCACCCCTTATTTCTCATGGCAATTCAGCAGTTTGAGCCAGGGCGGTCGATCGAGATCATGTCTCCTGCCTACGGAAGTGGATATCGGATTGGGGGACGATTAGTGCTGACGGCAGCTCACCTGGTTGCAGAGGTGGGGGCTGCTTGTCGGGTGCGATCGAAGCAGCCCTTGCAGTCCTTTAGTGAAGTCCAAGCCAAAGTTGCCTGGAAAGCCCAGGGATGGGATATTGCTCTGATTGAGTTGCCGGAGGACATTGACCCTTGTGAAGCGGTTGTATTGGGGCGATTGCCTCAATCGAGTGCGGGAGAGACGATCGGCTTTCAGATGTACGGCTATCCCAGATGGGCAAGGACACAGCGAGAGGGGGATAAAACAGCGGCAGGGGGACGGCAGATTGAAGGCGTGATTTATTTGGCGGACACCTCCCCCGATGGCTTGCTCGTCTTAGAAGCCCAACGGTTGCCTCCAGAAGGCGTATCGAGTTCCAGTTCTGATTGGTCAGGGGCATCGGGTGGAGCGGTTGTATGTGCGGGGTGCGTTGTTGCAGTCCAGAGTCAACACCAGAATCCCCAGCGACCTGCTTCCTTAGAAGCCGCTTCCTTAGTCCGAGTCGAGGACGACGAGCAATGGCGTAAAGTGCTGCAACAGCATGGTATCCGGCCAGAACTACAGCTTGTCCAACTTGACAATCGCCTTTCCCCAAAAATTCCTGCTCCTTACTTTTATCCCCGTGATCTGGGTTCCAGTACCTTTGTGGGGCGGGAAGCGGAGCTAGAGGAATTACATGAACGATTGGAGACGACTTCACAAGTTGGGATTGTCGCAGCAACCGGCATGGGCGGGATTGGGAAAACCCAGTTGGCCTGGCAATATGTCCACCAATATCAGTCGCACTATCCTGCTGGTATTTGGTGGATGTCTGCTGCCACACTGGTGGGAGAGGTGCTGACCTACGGGACACGGATGCAATTGCCCCCAGCGCCAGATCATTTGGAGACGGATGCCGCACGGGTGCAGTGGTACTACGATCGCTGGCTAGAAGCGGTTCCGCAGGGTAAACGCCTGCTCGTTTGGGATGATGTCAGTGACTATAGGCAAGTGCGATCGCTCCTGCCGCAGGATGGGCAGTCTCGGGTCTTACTCACAACACGGGCAAAGCTCGGTTCCCCTGTACAGCGGCTAGAGCTAGGGGTTTTGCAGCCTGAAGCCGCCCTTGAACTGCTGCGGCGATTAGTCGGGGATGACGATCGGCTTGCGGCAGAACAAGAAGCGGCTCAGTCCTTATGTGAGTGGCTCGGATATTTGCCCTTAGGAATTGAATTGGTAGGGCGACATCTAGCCGGTTGCCCCACTCTAAGCCTCTCGAACTTACTCAGCCGACTCGAAACGCAGCGATTACAGGCAAAGGCAGTGTGTCAAGTGGCTGAAGAAATGCCGTACCGTGACAACCTGGAGGCCGCGTTCAAGTTGAGCTGGAAATTATTAGATAAGCAGACTCAGCAATTCGGCTGCTTGTTGAGTGTCTTTGCCCTTGCACCCATCAAGCCAGCGTGGACGGTGGCAAGTTTGCCTGAATGGGACGACGAGAACATAGAATCAGCGGCAGAGGTACTGCTGCGATGGTCACTGGTCTCTGTAGAAGAAGGACAGTATTTGCTCCACACGCTGATTCGGGAATTTTTGGCTCAGAAGCTAAAGGACGAATTGGCAGTAGAAGCCGAGGGACTCCAACGTGGCATGGCATTCGCACTGGTGGAAGAGGCAAAGACAGTAGAGCCGACGGTGACGTTAGCAGCGTTAGCAAGGGTGCAGAGTGCGATTCCCCATTGGCAGGTGGTGGCAACAGGGCTAACTGCCTTGCTAGAAGGGATAGACGTGCTGTGGTCATTTATTGCATTAGGACGAGTCGCGGCGGGACAAAACCGCTGGCAGGAAGCAGAGCGGTGGTACAAAGAGTGTGTGGCGGTAAGTGAGCAGCAATTTGGGGCAAGTCATCCCGACACTGCCACAGCTCTAAACAATCTGGCATTGTTGTACAAGTCGATGGGACGGTACGAGGAAGCAGAGCCTTTGTATGAGCGGTCCTTGGCCATTCGGGAGCGGGAGTTAGGGCCCAGTCATCCCGACACTGCCACAGCTCTAAACAATCTGGCATTGTTGTACGAGGCGATGGGACGGTACGAGGAAGCAGAGCCTTTGTATGAGCGGTCCTTGGCCATTTATGAGCGGGAGTTAGGGCCCAGTTATCCACACACTGCTTCGGCTCTAAACAACCTGGCAGGGTTGTACAAGGCGATGGGACGGTACGGGGAAGCAGAGCCTTTGTATGAGCGGTCCTTGGCCATTCGGGAGCGGAAGTTAGGGCCCAGTCATCCTGACACTGCTTCGGCTCTAAACAATCTGGCAGGGTTGTACAAGGCGATGGGACGGTACGGGGAAGCAGAGCCTTTGTATGAGCGGTCCTTGGCCATTCGGGAGCGGGAGTTAGGGCCCAGTCATCCTGACACTGCTTCGGCTCTAAACAATCTGGCAGGGTTGTACTATTCGATGGGACGGTACGGGGAAGCAGAGCTGTTTTACATTAGAGCGATCGCAATTTTAGTAGAAGCTTTAGGAGAATCCCATCCTAATACCCAGCAAGTAAGAGAGAATTTCCTGACTTTTGTAAGGTGGGTGATAGATGAGGGACGAGTCGAGGAACTATCGAGCCATCCGATGACTCAGGCAACGATTCAATCACTGGGAGAATCCCAGTCATAAGTTGATATTCTTCAGGAGAAAGGGAAACCGAGGAAGTCCCCTGTTTGTAGCGTTATATTAGATCCCGTCTGCAAGCGATCAATCTGTTCATTCTCGGTCAATCATGCGGTCAAACTTCAGCAAGTTTCGCATTAGCAGGACGGCTGTAAAGTCGGTGCCGAAGTGATTATCGTGTAGAGGTAGACCAACAACATTAGTTCCCCAGCAACAAACCGATAAACGTAGAGGACGGTCACGAGGACGAGGCATTCATCTGCGATCGGGAGAAAGAGCAACTGGCGATCGGCTCCTACACCTTCACAAAATCCCCCAACCGTTGCCCTGGCAGGATATGAGCGTATTTCGTTGTCGTAGCAAGCGAGCTATGCCCCAAAGACTGCTGCACCAATTGCGGAGCCGCGCCATTGTTCAGGGCATGACTGGCGATCGAATGCCTCAGCCAATGGCAGCTCACCTCATCGGGCAGACCCGCCGCAACGGTAGCCGCTTTAATAACCCGGTGAACGTCTACAGGACTCAAAGCTTTCCCAGTACGCGAAGCAAACACCGGCTCACCCGCAGCCCCCCGATCGGCATTGAGCAGATCCCAGAGCGCAGGCGACGCCCCAACCCGGCGCGACTTTCCACCCTTGCCATAGACCGAAATTTCACCCGCCTTCAAATGCTTCCAGCGCAGCCCGCACAATTCACTCACGCGCAGCCCTGCCTCATACATCAGCCTCAGCATCAATCGATCGCGCCCAGGTGCAGCCGCATCGAGCAACGCCACCACCTGTTCCTCACTCAAAATCCTTTCCTGCAAAGTATCCGGCGGAGCCGCTAACGTGAACCGCTTGCCGATGGGCGATCGACGGATGGGGGAATCATCTTGTTCTGTCACCCAGCCAAGAAACGCCTTCAAGATATTCAGATGTTTTACTCGCGTGGTATGAGCGCAGTCAAGCTCATCCAACCATGACCTGATATCACGCAACCCGATCGCCCCCAGTTCCCGATCGTCGATCGCCTCAAAAAATTGATGCAGCGTGTTCGAGTAGGACAGAGCCGTTTTGCCGGTGTAATTGTCGAGGAATCGATCGCCCCAGTCTTGCAGCGTATTCACGGATTGAATGTAATAGTAGGGCTCTACTATTATCCTCTGAAATCGCTGAAATGCCCATTCTGCCGTTGTCAAGCTTCAGGTTGATATCAACTCCAATGCTTGATAAGCAGCTGATATCAATCAGCCATTCCAAAAACACCAAAAAACTAGCCGAATCGCCCAACTGATAAGGAGAATTGATAGTAGTACGTTTATATTGACCAACGGGGGGAAATGTCGAAAATTAGTCAGTCATCCAAAATGATCAGGGTCAGCAATGAAATTATTGAACTGGTTCCGCAGCTAAACCGACTGGCAAGGGAAGGCAAGCCGATCGCTGGTGCCCTCCAAGATCTAATCGATCGTCTTACCCAGGACGTACCCGCCGAACCTGTTGGTACCCCACACGCCGAACTGGACAGCCGCAGCAGTGCCGCACCAGACCCCGGATTAGCCGCCGTTATGGAGCGGTTATGGCAGATGGAGCAAGCCATTCTCGATCGCATTGAGGTACACCAGGCAACACCCGCAGGCTTGGCACTGCTGGATGAGCTGATCGATCGCCTCGATAGCATGATCGATATGCCAAAAATGTGCCGGATCCGGCTCAACAGCAGGCTTTTTGATGACTTTCCGCTTGAGAGTCACGATCGCCGGGAAGTATTGCGAGTTCCGACGAACAAGGATTACGACCTTCAGGAGAAGTGGCTCCCAGTTCTACAGGCAAAATTGCAGCCCCACGCAGACAGACCCGACCAACCAGTCTCCCTGATTTACCTGGATAAGCAGACGAAATGAGAAAGCTAGATGACATAACCCGCCAGCGGCTTGAAAGAGCGTACCTGGCAGCACCCGAAACGACGCAAAAGGTGATCGTCCAGCGTCTTGCTGCCGAATTTGATATCAGCATTTCCACAATCCGCAGGTATGCCGCGTCGGGCAACTGGGACGCAATTCGAGAGGGAAAGGGATCTGTTGTCAAAGCAGCAGTGGAGCAGGCAACAGCCGCTCGCCCGACTCTAAGCGAGGTTGTATTAAATGGAGCCCTGCTACGGTTTGACGATTTGCTGATTGCTTCGATCGACGCCCTCGCGCAGGACGTAACTGAGCTGCCCAGCAAATCGAGGGAAAGCGCAGCAACGGCATTGGCGAAATTGCTGGAGTTGTATCGCCGCTATCACCCCATGACGATCGATGAGGCGATCGATGTGATTCTTGCAATTCCAGGCTTTGATCCGCAGGCGTTCGCCCAGAAACTACGTGAACGGTATCAACCGCGCACTGAGCAAAGCTGATTAATGCTCAATGCAAGCAGAGAAGATGGGCTGAACACCGCTCTCAGCCTCGATTCTTCGCTGCCCTGCTGTTCAATAGGGATGTTCAATCAGCACGACCCGCTCAGGCAGCAGTCGGAGGGCGATTGCCAGCTTCTGACAATAAATTCCGGTACTTACCTAAAGAGTGACTGAGCACTGTACCTGATAGTTTTATCCCTACTCAAACTCCGAACCTCAGCATAAACTCGAATTGTGGAGCCAAAATTATTGAACAAGGGAACGCTTGCTTCCTGGGAGTAGGAACCAGGACGAAAGACAACCGATAGATATTTCGTGGGGGACTGCCTAGGGAGCGAATAGAAGGAATTAATTCTGATCCTGCCCCCTTTGACTGTACCACTGGCACTTGCAGTCGAGAATAAGGCACCTGGCGCAACATCGACTCTGAAAAAATCTACTTGATCGTTACGATCGAGTGTGCCCCTAAAGCCAACTCTAGCTGAAGAAGCATTGGCTCTTATTCTGCCTAGAAACTTGGCAGTACCGAATGAATTATCGCTAGCTCGTAAGGATTTTGATAGCGATGGAGCAGACGAGGCGAAGAACGAGGACTGAGGGAAATTAGGGAAAAACGCTTTATTCAACATAGACGCTGACCCTTGTAGCAAGGGGAAGGGGGCTGTCGTGAACGTTGTTTAAGGGTCTCGCGCAATGCCAGGAGCAGCATCTAGCAAAAGTCGAATCTCTAAGCCGGGTGCACTTACAAAACTTGTGCCAATACCCCAAGGCTACCGTCCCTCACACACGCGCCCATCTCCGTCCCGATCGAGCCGGAAGGGATCTCCAGGGAAAAAATTGAAAACCCGCTGTGCCTCTGCTTGCGATGCAAAATCACCACAATCGCAGTCCAAATTAACGCAGGGAGGGAAGTTTGCAGCCGGTTGCGCCGGAGCCGATCGCCCAGAACTTGAGGGAGCCGGTCGCTGCCCTTGTCGCCAGTCCCAGGGCATTACAGGATTCGCTTGCGCCCAAAAATTTCGACGTGCAGCCTTCGCCTGATTCTCTGCTGCTATCAGCTCGTTGCGGGAGTTGGGGCAGTTGCTCAGGAATTGCTGATACACCACGGCATACCCCTCCTGCACCAGCTGCAAATTCACCGATCGCCCATTCGCGAATACCACGCCGACCGTGCGACCGTAACGATCAGCATCAACCGGAATCACTTGGACAGCTTGCCCTTGTGGTAGGAGCTGGCGCAAGCGATTGGCTGCCGCTTCCCCTCCAGGCTGGGAGGCTTCAGGTGAGTCAATGCAGGCGAGACGGATAGTTATAGTTTGCCCGTTCTGATTGACGCGCAGAGTGTCTCCGTCCCCGGTTGAGACGATCGTGCCGGAAACAGGTTGAGCGATCGCACCAGGCGCAACCAGGTTAAGGGTGAGGGCAGTGACAGAAAGGAGAGCAGGAAAGGGCGATCGAAGCATTAGATTGAAACAGAGTATGCAGCTTACTTCAAAATACCCAACAGCAAAACCGGACGATCATCAGGGTAACCAGAGCGAAAATAATCTATGCGAGAAACCTGAAGCAGCACCAGGCAAAGAGCAATTGCGATTCAGTCGCACTACGACTCCATGTGGTTCAGGCTTCACTAGGGCACAGCAATCCAGCAACTACCGGACGTTACCTCCATGCGCGTCCTGGCGATGGATCTGGTAGATATTTGGGATAGTTCATCAATTGAATAGCGTTCAAACATCTCGACAAATCCAGATGAAATGATGACAATTGAGGATTAATTAGCCTCACAGCCTCGAAACCTACCCTGATGGATCTAATTTCCCAGCCCCGTGTAGAGAACAACTTCCCTGATTGTGTAGTAATGAAGCTTCATCTGAATGCAGGAGCGGAGGCTTCTCAAGCACCATCTCTACTGAGCATGTTGGGAAGGATATTGGGAAAGACACAGGCAAAGGCTTCCTTAAAAGAAATGAATCTTAGCCTCACGATCACTTTTGGCGAGCAAGAAATAGAGCCCTCAGGACTAAAAAGGCTAGGAGGGCAGGTCGCATTTGGAGTAAGGAAGGGGCAGCTTCGGCTTATTCTCAACAATTGCAAATTGCCAATCGAGAAGACTCCCTCCCAAAATCCATTGCCAGAATCGATCGATGTAGAACGGCAAAAGACTAAAGGGAATGAAATTCAAGCAGAAGCAGGTTTAGACAGCCGAAAAATTGGAGCTAAGGCGAGTGAGGGATTATCTGAGAAGACTACTACAAGAGTCTTCCAAATTAAGAAAAAAGGTGATGATGGTACACCTGCCTGGGTCTTTGAAACCTACAGCGATAACATCTTAGAAGGAACACTTCAAGAAAGGTTACTAGGCGTTCTCCATATAGCAGAGCACCCCTGCGAGATGACCGCTACCTTTACAGTACGCGGTGAGGACATTCGTATCACTTGGGGGAAACTGGGACTAGTTAATGATATTCATCGCAATAAGCTTGCTGTGATTGAACGAGCGATCGCTCTTCGATGTATTAAATCAATGGTTGAATCTACTCCTATCTGTCAAGGGAGGTGGAGACATGGCTGAACCTGCTTCCTTTGAAGAACTTGAGCAGGCTATCGGTAGTGTTCTTGATGCTAAAACAACTGACTTTTTCGAGTTGGCTGAGATGTTGGGGCTAGACCCTAAGCAAGATTTTGCTGGAGCCGATCTGTCTGGAGCTGATTTCCTTAGGGGCGATTTGGCGGGTGCCAGTTTTGTTGAGACCAACCTGTGTGGTGCTAACTTTGCTTATGCCAATTTGAAAGAAGCAAACCTTACGAATGCTGATTTAGGTATTTTACCCTCCAGCTATCTAGCACGTACTAAAGAACTCAATCACCTAATTACCAGCGAGATCGCCACCACCCGCGCCCGCGATCTCGCCTTCACCCTCGCCCGTGACATCGCCACCACCCGCGACCTTGCCAGCGCCAGCGCCAGCGCCAGCGCCAGCGCCTTCACCCTTGCCCGCGACATCGCCTTTGACATCGCCCGCGACCTTGACCGCGACCTCGACATCGCCTTCGCCCGCGACCGCGCCTTCGACCGCGCCTTCACCCTCGCCTTCGACATCGCCTTCGCCCGCGACCGCGCCTTCGACCTCGCCTTCGACATCGCCTTCGCCCGCGACCGTGCCTTCGCCCGCACCCATGTCTATGACCTCATCCGTACTATCGGAGGTGGAGCAAACTTCTACAAAGCAAATCTCTCTGGAGTAATGCTTAACGGAGCCAATGTTGAGGGAGCAGTTATGATTGGCTGTACAGGTTTATCGGACTCCGAAATTGCTGATTTAAAGAGGAGAGGGGCTATTTTCGATCGCCGGGAGGGCGATCGATCAGAGGTTCACGAACCAATTCCTAGATGAGCCTTTTTTAGATTAGCTGCGGCTTAGCCACGCATGCCGCTCGACGAACAGAGGCGCACCGATCCTTGTGGTTCAAGCAGTTTGGGGCACTCCAGCCAGCAACTACCAGGCGATCGTCCTATAAAACAATTAGCCCCAACCAAATCGGTCAGGGCTTTTTTCTATATGCCAGCCTAAATATCGTGCGGCTGGCGTTTTTCGTATGAACTAATCATCCTGCCTTCTGGGTTGTAGGGCTAGTCGGAAAGCTCCCCATTTTTTTGGGTACAGTCCCGCAGGAATAAATACTTAGCACGTTGAGCTTCAAGCTGCGATCGCCTTCTTAGCAAGCATCTGCGGCGGCAGTTAACAATCGCCCAAGCATACTCCAGAAATGCTCCACCTAACGCCCCCTTGAATCTGCGCTTTTTTCTGCTTTCTTGCACTTTTTTCTGCATTGTTGAACGATCGCAATATGCCAAAGGTGCAAAACGCAAAGCTTTGTAGAGTCGGGATTCTGGCGATCTGGCTGATACCAAATGATTACCTTTTGTTCAGTTCGTTTTGCGATGTAACACTTTACACCTTTTTTATGTTGCATCTGTAAAGTGTTACATCTGCAAAGTATAACGACCCTTAGACCACCAAGCGAAAAACGCAAAGGCTCGTAGGGTGGCCGTTCCAGCAATCATTAAGGTACTTGTGTGGTACTTTCATCTAGTTCGTTTCTTCCTCAAAATCGGCAGTGCGGAAAAAATCTGCCCATTCCGAATCGATCGTTGCGTAGTCTATCTCTGGCACTCGCAAGCCATGCAGGCTGATGCCTAGCGAACGGGCAAGACTGCGTTCCAGTTTTGCTAACTGAGTATGCTCGCCAGTTTTCAGTGAATTCTGGCTCGATCGCCGCTTCCCTTGTCGAGTTCTCGGACCCGTCGATCGTTTCCAGGGTCTAACCTGCTGAATCAGTTCGGATTGCTTCTGACGGGCTTCTGTTGTCCAGCGTGGCATCGAAGTTTGAGAGATAACGTTTAAGGGAGTTTTTTCGCCTGTTCTTCGCCCTACGAAAATAAAGCGAAAAACGCTAGGGGTTCAGCCGATCGCGCATCTGCTCTCGCCGCACAGTAGAAGCTTGATGTTGTAACGCTTCTGGCTAATTCGATTAATTAAACTGATGCACTCTAACCTGAGGGACTCTGGCTCGTTCATGCTGTCGCTGCCTCCATTACGGTTAGGTCTGCGATCGGCTTCAGCATCAATTACCTGCCTAAATCTTTTTAGTTGTAGTGTACTACCCATGATCGTGCGGACAGCTTTTTTGAAGGTTTTACTTCTCATTCTGCAACTCCATGCTTTCATCGAGGCTACCTGACGCTTAACTGCTGAACTGCTCAACGTTCCATCAACGGCAGCCTGGCACTCAGATTGCCGTTGTTCAGATGCTTATTCTCATATTGGAACAGAAAAGACTTTTCCTGAGACTATTGTATGCTGTCTCACTTGCTGGGTAGCGTGGGCGACGGGGCTGTATTTGCCCACTCACCCCTACTGCTCTCTCCACCCTCGCTACATGAACAGGCGAAAACAACTCCACCAAACAAGCTTGGTTTTGCAAAGGTAAGGCAACTGGTAAGGCAAAGTAAGGCAGTTGTAAGGCAGTTTCAAAAGTGCCTTACCAGCTCAGGGCATTGCTACACAAGGCTTTCAAGTATGAGGTAAGGCAGGTAAGGCAGTTTTAATCAAAAATTGAAATAAAAAAAAAAGTAGGAATATAGCTATTTTTTTTTGCTGTGTCCATGTAATGTATATGTATCAAGTGACACTTCCCCCAGAAACAGATGGTCAGACAAAACTGCCGGGCTCACCTGCTCTGAAGCCGCTAAAATGCCCACACTGATCGGCAAGTCGAAACTCGGACCTTCCTTTCGCAAATCGGCAGGAGTCAGGTTGATTACAATCTTTCGCATGGGAACGGTATAGCCCGCATTTTTCAAAGCAGCTTTGACCCGTTCCCGGCTTTCCTGAACGGCAGTATCCGGCAGTCCCACCACCACGATTCCGGGCAGCCCCCCTGCCACATCCACCTCAACGCCCACCTTCACTGCGTCGATCCCAACCAGCGATGCACTCCAGACTCTAGCCAGCATAATGTTTTTCCGCGACTGCTCCGGTGGCGGTTGTCAAGCGCAACTTCTCAGGAGACGCAAAACCGTTTCCCACCCTAGAGAAATAAAATATTTCAGGTAGAATGCCCAAAATCCGAAAGATTGCACCAGTGCAGCAAGAGCAATGACTGATGAGCCGGGTCACAGATGTTCTTCTCATCCTTGACCTTAAGGAAATGTTTGAGGGAAGGAAATGCTTGAGGGAGATTTTGAGCTTGCAATTTCCCCCGTGCTACAAAACATCAATACCTGGCTTCGAGAAAATAGTAAAAGACTGCTTGACAATTAATCTGAGCAGATGATCTACGCACGTTACTCGTGACGGCAAACGATGCAAGCTTGTGTTTATGGAGGAGCATTCGATGACTTGAACATCGATCGGTTTAACAAAGTTGTAAAAGCACTATCACAACGTGTCAAAAAACCGTTCAACTCCTGATCCGTTCAACTCCTAATCATAGAAGAACAGCAAGCCCATTTCACTATGGATAGGCTCGGGATAGGCTCAAAGAGGATTGAAATGCGATCGTCAAGCTTCGAGTAACTTGTTGAGATGAGCGTTGCCCTGCACAAAGGACGGCGAGTGCCTGAACGACTGGATACAAGTCCCTGAGCCCTCAGTAATGCTGTCGCTATGGCTATTGTGCCTGCCGCCATACAGCTTGCTTGCCTTTCCTCTCAAAGTCCATTGCTGTTAACAGCATCCTTGAGCGATCGCCTTTAAAACTAAACGGTTTAAACCTGATAAAAAAGCTCCCAAACCTTACAGTCAGGAAGCTTCAAGCACTCATCGAACATTTAGACGATTTAAGAGCAGTAGCCGTTGCAAAGCACTTTCCCTTCAAGTAATCGCGTCAAAGCAATGCCGCAAACTGCTCTTACCCCTTAGAATGACAGCAAATCCCATGATGTGAGATTTAATTTTGTAAAGCTCTATGACGGAAACTTCTGACACGATTTTTAGCAAGATTATTCGTCGCGAAATCCCTGCGGAGATTGTCTATGAAGATAATCTTTGCCTTGCTTTCAAAGACGTTAATCCTCAAGCCCCCGTTCATGTTCTGGTAATTCCTAAGGAGCCGATCGCAAAACTATCGGATGCAGAATCTCAAAACCACGCACTAATGGGTCATTTGCTGCTGACGGTAAAGCGAGTCGCTGACCAGATGGGGTTAACGAACGGCTATCGCGTGGTGATTAATACAGGAGAGGATGGCGGACAAACCGTTTACCATCTGCATCTGCACCTGCTTGGGGGTCGTCCATTGGGTTGGCCCCCCGGTTGAGCCAGCGTCATACTCTAGGTCGGTTTTAGGAGTGGGATGAGAAAAATTCACCGCTCGCTTTACAAATTGAAATATTTTCCTTAATATTTGATTAGAGGCAATTCAACTTGCTTCATTGCGAATAAACAATAGCACTCATCGAAAATATGACGACTACCTTACAGCGTCGCGACTCCGCGAACCTGTGGGAGCAGTTCTGCACCTGGATCACCTCCACCGACAACCGCCTCTACATCGGCTGGTTCGGCGTCCTCA